>NZ_CAUTSL010000003.1:0-80666 GCF_963540955.1 Actinomyces bouchesdurhonensis | reverse complement strand
CAGAGCCATGGTGTCCTCCCGATGCGGTTACGCTTGGAAGTATGCCAACCCTCGTACTCGTTCGCCACGCGCAGGCCGCCTACAGCTACCCCGACCGCTCCCGTCCCCTCACCGAGGCCGGCGTCGACCAGGCCGCGCGCCTCGGAGCGACCCTCGCCCGCGAGGTCGGCACATTCAGCGTCGCCGTCTCCTCCGACGCCCAGCGCGCCCGCGAAACCTTCGCGGCGATCCTCACGCGCGCGGGCGCCGACGATGCCTGGTACGACCGCTCCATCTACGACGGCGGCGAGGAAGAAATCATCGAGCTGGCCCGAACCTTCACCGGGCAGGCCGGCCTGATCGTCGGGCACGAACCCGTCATCTCCTACGCCGGATACATCCTCGCCCGCCAGGAGGACCGAGGGGCAGCCGACAGGGGAGTGCCCACCGCCACTGCCCTCGTGCTGACATTCGACGGCACGTGGGAGGACCTCGCGCCAGGAACGTGCGCCATGCGGGTCTTCTACACCCCGACTACCCGATAGTCGACATGCCCCTGGGGAAAGGCCACGACCTCGTTGCCGTCCTGTGACGGTGTTTACGTTTGTTCGCGTGAGCGCCACACACCTGGAAGGCACCCCTCAACGCGATAGAATGTGCCGGTATCTATCCACCCAACAGGGAGAAGTGATGTCGGGACACTCTAAGTGGGCGACCACTAAGCACAAGAAGGCCGCCATTGACGCCAAGCGCGGCAAGCTCTTCGCGCGCCTCATCAAGAACATCGAGGTTGCAGCTCGCACGGGCGGCGGCGACCCCGCTGGTAACCCGACGCTGTACGACGCCATCCAGAAGGCAAAGAAGAACTCAGTTCCCGCCGACAACATCGACCGCGCCGTCAAGCGTGGCTCCGGTGCCGAGGCCGGTGGCGCCAACTACGAGACCATCATGTACGAGGGCTACGGCCCGAGCGGTGTGGCGTTCCTCGTCGAGTGTCTGACGGATAATCGTAATCGCGCCGCCTCCGACGTGCGCCTGGGTTTCACCCGCCACGGCGGCTCGCTGGCCGATCCGGGTTCGGTTTCCTACCTGTTCTCCCGCCGCGGTGTCGTCGAAGTGCCTGCCGCCGACGGTGTCGATGAGGAGGCCATCATGATGGCCGTCCTGGACGCCGGAGCCGAAGAGGTCGAGGATGCCGGCGAGCTTTTCATCATCGAGTCTGACCCAAAGGACGTCGTCGCTGTGCGCACCGCCCTGCAGGAGGCCGGCATCGATTACGATTCCGCTGAAGTCCAGTTCGTCGCTTCCACCGAGGTAGAGCTCGACCTTGAAGCTGCCCTCAAGGTCAACAAGCTTATCGACGTCCTCGAGGACTCCGACGATGTGCAGAACATCTACACGAACATGTCGCTGAGCGACGAGGTCCGCGCCCAACTAGAAGAACAGGAGTGAGCGTGAGCGATAACACACCGAAGCGTGAGGTCGGTACCCCGCAGGTCAAGCGTGGAATGGCACAGATGCTCAAGGGCGGCGTCATCATGGACGTCGTCACACCCGAGCAAGCCAAGATCGCCGAGGACGCTGGTGCCGTCGCCGTCATGGCACTTGAGCGCGTCCCCGCCGACATCCGCGCGCAGGGTGGCGTGGCCCGTATGTCCGACCCCGATCTGATCGAAGGCATCATCGAGGCCGTGTCGATCCCCGTCATGGCCAAGGCCCGCATCGGTCACTTCGTCGAGGCCCAAGTCCTGCAGTCCCTGGGTGTCGACTACATCGACGAGTCCGAGGTTCTCACTCCCGCTGACTACAGTCACCACATCGACAAGTGGAACTTCACCGTTCCCTTCGTGTGTGGTGCCACTAACCTCGGTGAGGCCCTGCGCCGCATCAACGAGGGCGCGGCCATGATCCGCTCCAAGGGCGAGGCCGGCACTGGCGACGTCTCCAACGCGACCACGCACATGCGCAAGATCCGCGACGAGATCCGCCACCTGACCTCCCTGCCCGAAGATGAACTCTACGTCGCGGCCAAGGAACTGCAGGCCCCATACGAACTCGTCGCCGAGGTCGCCCGCGAGGGACGTCTGCCCGTCGTGCTCTTCACGGCTGGCGGTATCGCCACCCCCGCCGACGCAGCCATGATGATGCAGCTGGGCGCTGAGGGCGTCTTCGTTGGTTCGGGCATCTTTAAGTCGGGTGACCCTGCCAAGCGTGCTGCCGCCATCGTCAAGGCCACGACCTTCTACGACGATCCGTCCGTCATCGCCGAGGTCTCGCGCGGCCTGGGTGAGGCCATGGTCGGCATTAACGTTGACGACCTGCCGGTCGATCACCGCCTCGCGGAGCGCGGATGGTGACCATCGGCGTTCTCGCCCTGCAGGGCGACGTCGCAGAGCACGTGCGGGCGCTGGAAAACTCCGGCGCCCGCGCGCTGCTAGTGCGCAGGCAGAGTGAACTCGAAGCAGTCGATGGCCTGGTCATCCCCGGCGGCGAATCGACGACCATGTCGAATTTGCTGCTCTCTTTTGACCTATTCGATGCGCTGGGTGCGCGCATTAGGGCCGGAATGCCCGTTTACGGGACGTGCGCGGGCATGATCATGCTCGCTTCCACCATTCTGGACGGACGCGAAGACCAGCGTTCCTTCGGCGCGCTTGACATGGTCGTTCGCCGCAACGCCTTTGGGCGCCAGGTGGACTCCTACGAGGAGGACCTGGACGTGACTGGTCTTCAGGGCGGTCCCTTCCACGCCGTCTTTATCCGTGCCCCATGGGTTGAGTCGGTGGGCGAGGGAGTCGAGGTCATTGCGCGCGCCGGTAACAGTGCCGACGGTCCGATCGTCGCGGTGCGCCGCGGTCGCATCATGGCGACGTCTTTCCACCCCGAGGTAGGTGGCGACGACCGTATCCACGGCCTCTTCGTCGACATGGTGGCCCGCGCCTGATGCGCGTGATGGGCATCGACCCTGGCCTGACGCGCTGCGGCCTCGGCGTCGTCGACGTCGATGAGTCGCGGCGCGCGAGCCTCGTCTACGTGGGCGTCGCGCGCACCGACAAGGACCTGGCCACGCACTTTCGCCTGCGCACTATCGCCGACGCGATAGACACCGTCATTGAGCAGTACCGGCCCGAGGTCGTCGCGATCGAGCGCGTGTTCGCGCAGGACAACCTACAGTCGGTGACGACGACCATGCAGGTGATGGGTGCGGCTATGACGTGCGTGGGCCGAGCATGCCTGCCGATGGCGGTCCATACACCGTCGGAAGTCAAATCCGCTGTATCCGGCAACGGAAACGCTGGCAAGGCCCAGGTGCAGACGATGGTCGCTCGCATTCTTGGCCTCGCCAAGGCACCCAAGCCCGCGGATGCCGCGGATGCGCTCGCGATCGCAATCACGCACGCATGGAGGGGGACCGGCCTGCTGGGAGCGCCCGAGGATTCCGCGGTCGCGATTTCGATCTCGGGTCGCCTGACGTCGCGCGGGTCTATGACCCCGGCGCAGCGGGCGTGGGCCGAGGCGCAGGCGGCGCAACGCCGAACAGGTGCCGTCGATCCGCGCCGGCGTCGCGGTTAGAATCGTACATATGTTCGCCCACGGTCTCGCGGGTGAGTGACCAGGGAAAGGACCGCAGTGATCTCGATTCTGCGCGGCATTGCCGTGAGCGTCGGACTCGACCATATCGATGTCGTGGTGGGAGGCATCGGCTTCCGCGTCCACGTGACCCCCGCCTTCGCGCAGGCGGCCCCGCGCGATGACGAGATCACCGTGTACACCTCGATGATCGTGCGCGAGGATTCGATGACGCTGTACGGCTTCGAGTCAGCAGACGAGCGCGACGTGTTCACCAGGCTCATGTCCGTGTCTGGTATCGGTCCCAAGATTGCGTTGGCGGCTCTCGCCGTGCTGCACCCAGATGAGCTTCGTCGCGCCGTGCGCGACCAGGACCTGGTAGCCCTCCAGCGCATCCCCGGAGTCGGCAAGAAGTCCGCCCAGCGCATGGCCCTCGAAATAGGTGACAAGCTGGGCACTCCTGCGAGTCTGCCCGAGGCAGCCCCCGCCCCCGCACCCAGTCAGGATGCGGTCGCCACCGAAGTCAGCGCCGCCCTCGTCGGCTTAGGCTGGTCCGAGGCGCAGGCCGCCAAGGCCATCGAGAAACTCGCGGGCAGCGGACTGGGAGCCTCCGATATGCTGCGTGCCGCGCTGGTCGCCTTGGGAGGCGGTCGTGGCTGAGCAGCCAGATATTGAGACGATGCGTATCGTCGCTCCGGATGCTGGCGAGCTGGAGCGCGCCGCCGAGGCGGCATTGCGCCCGAAGAAGCTCTCTGAGTTCGTTGGCCAGCGTGTTGTACGCGGCCAGCTCCAGCTTGTCCTGGACGCTGCGCGTATGCGCTCGGCGTCCCCCGATCATGTTCTGCTCGCAGGTCCACCGGGACTAGGCAAGACAACCCTCGCGATGATCATCGCCGCTGAGATGGGTACGTCTTTGCGCCTGACCTCCGGACCCGCGATTCAACACGCCGGTGACCTGGCCGCGATCCTGTCGGGCCTGCAGGAAGGCGACATCCTCTTTATCGACGAGATCCACCGCCTGGCGCGCACCGCCGAGGAGATGCTCTACCTTGCGATGGAAGACTTTCGCGTGGATGTGGTCGTGGGTAAAGGTCCCGGTGCAACATCCATCCCGCTGACCCTGCCACCTTTCACAGTCGTCGGTGCGACGACTCGTTCGGGCCTGCTGCCCGCGCCGCTGCGTGACCGCTTCGGCTTCACCGCCCACCTCGAGTTCTACGAAACCGAGGAACTCCAGTCGGTCGTCACGCGGTCGGCTTCTCTCCTGGGGTCGCCCATTGATGCGCGCGCCGCTCACGAGATTGCGTCTCGCTCGCGTGGGACTCCTCGCATCGCCAATCGCCTGCTGCGTCGCGTCGTCGACTACGCGCAAGTGCACGGTGATGGAACACTGACACTGGAGGCGGCGCGCGGCGCCCTGGAGCTTTTCGAGGTTGATCCCTCGGGACTCGATCGTCTGGACCGAGCCGTTCTCGATGCTGTGTGTCGTCGTTTTGCGGGGGGGCCGGTGGGCCTCACAACCCTGTCCGTCACCATAGGCGAAGAGGCAGAAACCGTCGAAACCGTCGCTGAACCCTATCTCGTGCGCGAAGGATTCCTGATACGAACCAATCGTGGACGCATGGCCACCCCGAAAGCCTGGGACCATCTGGGCCTGAACCCACCAACCCCCGTCGGATCACTCTTCGACTAGGGGAGCGGGCCTCGTCCACCGGTATGACACGAAGGCGTACACCTGATGACAGCGCACGAAGTGTCGGTTGATGCGCCGCGCCGCATGGACACCGCTTAGGCCAAAATCCTCCCTCGGCATTAGACTGGCAAGGTGCGCTCGACGCGCCCAACCGTCATCGAAAGTGAAACAGCCTTTATGAGCAACAACCTACCCTTCTACCTCATGGCCGCCGCCGCCATCTTGTTCATGGTGTGGACATCGCGCTCCCGCAAGAAGCAGATGGAGAAGATGGAGCAAGAGAAACGTGACCAGCTCGCCGCTGTTACCCCCGGAAAGTGGGTGCGTACCCGCGTCGGCTTCTGGGGTCGGTTCGTCGACCTGGACGGCGACATTGTTGTCCTGGAAACCAGCGATGGCCACGAGATGTACTGGGAGCGTGAAATGATCGCCGAAATTGGCGGCCAACCGCCCTTGGCCACGACTGAAGAAAGCGAGGCGGAGGAGACATCTGACGCCCCAGAGTCGGCGGACGAGGATGAGGCCGTCCTCGGGCTCGACGACACGGGCGCGCAGTCCTCGACCCAGGACTCCGACGAGCAGCAGAAGTAAGACAAGGCTGAACGGAAAGTAGAACCGTGGCATCTCATAAGCGACGCCCTGTGCGCGCGCTCGTGACGCTCATTGTCGCCATCGTGGCGGCATGCGCGGCGCTGGCGATCGGGCACTTCGTCAAGGGCGTATCACCGTACCCCGACCTGGCCCTTGACCTGAAGGGCGGTACTCAGCTGATCCTGACACCCACTGTGACGGCGGAGGGGCAGCGCGAGATCACCGACGACGATATTACCCAGGCGATTTCGATTATTCGTAATCGTATTGATGCCTCGGGTGTGTCCGAGTCCGAAATTTCCTCCATGGGTAACTCCAATATCATGGTGGCGATTCCGGGGACACCTTCACAGGAACAGCTCGATCTGATCCGTTCATCCTCACAGATGAACTTCCGCCCCGTGCTGCGCATCGGTGCGGCGCAGGGCAGTGTCCGTAACCCGCAAACCACGCAGGTCACGTCCGGCGATAATGTCAGCGGGCAGTCCGGCTCTCAGTCGGGTGACGAGGTCGTGGCGCAGTCGGGCGCTCAATCGGGAGCCGCGCAGAGCGGCGCTGAGAGCGGCGGACAGGAGGAAGCAACCGTTCAGTCGACTGCTCTCGACGAGGCGACCGCGATGAGTGTCGCCGACACGAATGGCGACGGCGTGCTCTCAGATGCTCCCGCGCAGACGCCCGACAACGCGTCTTCTCTGGAGTGGATCACCGAACAGGTGATGTATGACTTCCTCACACTCGATTGCTCGGCCTCAGCTGATGTGAAACATGTTGAAGGCTCGGCGGACAAGCCCTACGCCGCGTGTGACGATTCTGGTCAGGTCAAATACATCCTCGGCCCGGTCGCGGTTCCCGGCTCCGATCTGAAGTCTGCGACCTCGGGTCCTGTCCGTACCCAGACTGGGGGCGTGACTGGACAGTGGGCTGTCTCGTTGCAGTTCAACGACGCTGGAACCGAAAAGTTCAAGGACACCTCGTCGATCCTATACGGCTATCACGATTCCGATCCGCAAGGTTCGTCCTTCTACCAGGGGCGTCCCGACCGTAACTCTTTCGCCGTCGTTCTTGATGGGACGGTTATTACCGCCCCCTCAATGAACGCGATCATTCCGAACGGCCAGGCCGAGATCACCGGAAACTTCACGCCGCAGTCGGCGAAAGTCCTGGCCAATCAGCTCAGCTTCGGCTCGCTGCCTCTGAACTTCGAAGTCGAGTCCGAACAACAGATTTCCGCGACGATTGGCACCGACCACTTGACAATCGGTCTATGGGCTGCGTTGATTGGTTTCCTGCTGGTCATCATCTACCTGATCTGGCAGTATCGAGGCTTGGCCGTCATCTCCGCCGGCTCGCTCATCGTCGCCTCGATCATTACCTACTTGGTTATTGCACTGCTCTCGTGGGCGATGGGCTACCGCCTCTCGTTGGCCGGTGTTGCGGGTCTGATCATGGCAATCGGCGTGACCACCGACTCCTTCATCGTCTATTTTGAGCGAGTCCGCGACGAGGTACGCGATGGTCGCCCGCTGCGCGCAGCGGTTGAAGAAGGCTGGGATCGAGCCAAGCGTACGATTTTGGTCTCCGACGCGGTCAACCTGGTTGCAGCCGTCGTCCTCTACCTGCTTGCGGTGGGTGGTGTTCAGGGCTTCGCCTTTACGCTGGGTGTCACGACTGTTATCGACATTGCTGTGATCTTCCTTTTCACGCACCCGATGATGGAGCTGCTCATTCGCACGCGCTTCTTCGGTGAGGGTCACAAGTTCTCGGGCCTTGATCCTGAACACTTGGGTGCGAAGAACGCGCTCGTGTACGGGGGCCGCGGTCGCCTCGTCGCGCGCGGCGATTCGTCTGCTCGTGTGGAGGGCGAAGCCGGAGATGGCTTGTCGATCGCTGAGCGTCGCCGTGCGGCTCGTTTGGCCCAGCGTGAGGCCGAAAAGGCGGCATCCGCACCTGAAACGAGCGGTGCCACCGACGCAGTGACCCAGGAAGAGGAGAACTGACATGATGAGTTTTGCTCAGTGGGGTAATGCCCTGTACTCCGGCGACAAGTCCTACCGCGTCGTGCCCAACCGCAAGCGCTTCGTGGGGCTAGCTGCAGCGGTCATCGTCATCGGCTTCGCGCTGGTTGCGATCATGGGCCTGAACCGCTCCATCGAGTTCACGGGTGGATCCCAGTTCGATGTCGCTCACGTGAGTGACCAGAGCGAATCATTCGCCTCGCACACCGTGAGTTCGACAGGCCTCGTTGAGGGCGCTCCGAAGGTGACCCGCGTGGGTTCGGATTCCGTGCGTATCCAGACGACCTCGCTTGACTCAGCCCAGACCGCGCAGATGCGCGAAGCGCTGGCCAGCGCCTACGGCGTGGATACATCTGAGGTTCAGTCCTCGTCCATCGGCCCCTCATGGGGTTCATCGGTCACGACCAAGGCCGCCCAGTCTCTTGCCATCTTCATGGCACTTGTGGCCCTCCTGATGACCGCGTACTTCCGTTCGTGGAGGATGGCCGCATCGGCACTTCTCGCTCTCGTTCACGACATCGCGGTTACGGTCGGTGTGTTCGCCATTCTTCAGGTCGAGGTGTCCCCAGCCACGGTCATCGGCTTCCTGACGATCCTTGGCTATTCGCTTTACGATACGGTGGTTGTCTTCGATAAGGTTCGTGAACTCACCGCCGACGTGTACGATCAAAAGCATTACACTTTCGCCGAATACGTCAATCTTGCGGTCAATCAGACGATGGTCCGCTCGATCAACACCTCGGTTGTGGCGCTTCTGCCGGTCGGTTCCATTCTCATCATTGGTTCTGTCGCGTTGGGGCCGGGCACGCTGGTAGATATTTCGCTCGCCCTGTTCATCGGCATGATCGCGGGTACTTACTCGTCGATCTTTATTGCATCGCCGCTCCTCGTGACGTTCCAGGAGCTGTCGAGCAAGACCCGCGAACACAATGCGGCTGTCGAGCGCGAGCGCGCCAGCCGTCACACCACCGACAAGGCGTCCTCCCCGAAGGCACTTAAGGTGGCTCCGATTAAGCCCGGCAAGCGTCTGGGCAACGAGAATCAGCCTCACAGGAAGAAGACTCATCGATGATCGGTGAACTTGGTGAGCACATCGCCACCCTCGTGCAGGATAACCTGGTCGAGATCCCGGACTTTCCTGAGCCGGGCGTTCTATTCCGCGACATCACGGGCCTGTTTGCTAACGGACCGGCGTTCAAGGAACTCGTGGAGTTGATCGGTGCCCGTTACGCGGGCCGTATCGACACGGTGGCCGGCCTCGAGTCGCGTGGATTTATCCTCGGTGCACCCGTTGCCGCTGAGCTGGGCTTGGGCATGTTGACGATCCGTAAAGCGGGCAAGCTCCCCGGCGAGGTCATCGGCGTCGACTACTCGCTCGAATACGGCAGCGCCCGCATGGAAATCCGCCCTCAGACCGTGCGTGAAGGCCAGCGCGTCCTCATCATTGACGACGTTTTGGCCACCGGCGGAACAGCCCGCGCGGCGGTCGATCTGCTCAACCAGTGCGGAGCATCGGTTGAGGCTCTCGCCGTGTTGATGGAGTTGAAGGGGCTGAACGGTCGGAGCAAGTTGGAAAGCATCAACGTGGAGACCGCTCTGTACGTCTGAGCGTCCACGTCACGCATGCGAGCGGGTCCAGGGATCTACGTTGATTCCCGGACCCGCCTGCATGTCGCTATCATGTGGACATGAGCAGCGACGACACGACTTCAGGGTCCGCATTGCCTGCGGCGGTTTCTCGGGTGCGCTCCGGCCTGGTGTGGTTCGGTTCTCGCGGGCGCGCGACGATTCCCGAAATTGAACCTCTTGTTCGTGCTTTGCGCGCAAATCACCCGAAGGCTGACATCAGCGTGGTGGAACGGGCCTACCGCACAGCTGAGGAATGTCACCGGGGACAAATGCGCAAATCCGGGGAGCCGTATATCACTCACCCGGTGGCTGTGGCGACGATCCTCGCGGAAATGGGTATGACGACTCCGACGTTGGTCGCTGCGTTGCTCCATGACACCGTTGAAGACACGGATTACACCCTCGAGCAGCTCGCCGCTGACTTCGGTGAACCCATCGCGAACCTCGTCGATGGAGTTACCAAGCTGGACAAGGTGCGTTACGGTGCTGCCGCGCAATCCGAAACTTTGCGCAAGATGCTCGTTGCGATGAGCCGCGACATCCGGGTGCTGCTCATCAAGCTCGGCGATCGTCTCCATAACGCCCGGACGTGGCGCTTCGTCCCGGCCGCGTCGGCGGCGAAGAAGGCGAAGGAAACCCTTGAGATTTATGCTCCGCTGGCTCACCGCCTGGGCATGAATATGGTGAAGTGGGAGCTTGAGGAACTCTCTTTCAAAACTCTCTATCCGGAGATTTACGAGGAGATTGATCGGCTGGTCGCCGAACGAGCCCCTCAGCGCGAAGAATACCTGCGTGATGTCATCGACCAGATCGAGGAGGACCTGCGTCGCTCGGGGACAAAGGGCACGGTGAGTGGCCGTCCGAAGAGTCACTACTCGATCTACCAGAAGATGATTGTGCGCGGCAAGGCCTTCGATGAGGTGTTTGACCTGGTCGCGGTGCGCGTGCTGGTTGACTCGATCAAGGACTGTTACGGAGTTCTCGGCGCGTTGCATGGGCGTTGGAACCCGATCCCTGGCCGCTTCAAAGACTACATCGCGATGCCGAAGTTTAACCTGTATCAGTCGCTGCATACGACGGTGATCGGTCCAGGCGGCAAGCCCGTGGAAATCCAGATCCGCACCTTCGACATGCATGAGCGGGCCGAGCATGGTGTTGCTGCCCACTGGAAGTACAAGCAGAACCCGAATGCTTCGAGTGGCGACTCGGATCGTATGAGTTCCGAAGAACAAGCGAACTGGTTGCGCGCTCTTGTGGAAATGGAGCGTGAGACGGGGGACCCGGAGGAGTTCCTTGATTCGCTGCGCTACGAGATTGCGGGCGACGAGGTTTATGTGTTCACCCCCAAGGGTGAGGTTATCGTGCTGCCGGCGCGTGCCACTCCGGTGGACTTCGCCTACGCGGTCCATACGGAGGTTGGACACCGGACGGTGGGTGCGAAGGTGAACGGACGTCTGGTTTCGCTTGACACGCGCTTGGAGTCTGGTGAGACGGTCGAGGTCGTGACCTCAAAGTCCGATAAGGCGGGTCCTTCGCGTGATTGGTTGGCTTTTGTCGCCTCTCCGCGTGCTCGCTCGAAGATTAAGGCGTGGTTCTCCAAGGAACGCCGCGAGGAGGCAATTGAGTCGGGGAAGGAAGCGCTCGCCCGTGCGATGCGCAAGCAGAATCTTCCGTTGCAGCGCCTCATGAGTCATCAGTCGATCCTGTCGGTGGCTACATCCTTTGGCTATCCCGATGTGTCGGGCTTGTACGCGGCTGTGGGCGAGAACCATGTGTCTGCTCAGAGTGTGGTCAATAGGCTCGTTGACAACCTGGGAGGGGGAGATGGCACGGAGGAAACTCTCTCCGAGGGAGTGACTCCAGGGTCGGCGAAGCCGCGTTCGGAAGCATCGGGGGATAGTGCGATCACGGTGTCGGGCCTGAGTCCCAACGAGATTTGGGTGAAGCTCGCCAAGTGCTGTACGCCCGTTCCCGGCGATGCGATCGTCGGATTCATCACGCGTGGGCAGGGTGTTTCGGTGCACCGCAGGACGTGTGCGAACGCCGTGCGCCTGAGGCAGATTCAGCCGGAGCGTTTCGTTGACGTGTCATGGAATTCAGATGGCTCTTCTGCCCCGTTCCGCGTCCAGATCGAGGTGCGCGCACTCGACCGTGGCGGCCTACTGTCTGATCTGACGAAGGTTCTGTCGGATTATCGTGTCAATATTCTGGCTGCTTCCTTGAAGACGGACGGTGATCAGGTCGCGTCGGGTAACTTCTCATTCGAGCTTGCTGACCTGGCGCACCTTAACGCAGTGCTGTCGGCGTTGCGTCGGGTGGACGGGGTTTTTGAGGCGGTGCGTATCGGCGCCGTTTCATAGACGAGGCCGTGGTGCGCTCGCTCCAGAGAGCAGGCAACGGTGTTACATCCGTCCCCTTTTTTGGCGTTTTATGCCCATTTTGTCGTTAGATGTGACACACTAGCTTTGTGTGTCACATAGGCACACGACCGCGCCGGGCATTAGCCCTCGTCTGAGAAGGAATATCGTGACCGAAACGTCGATTCCGAACAACGAATCCACCCCTGAAGCTTCCACGGCTTCGCCCCAGGAGGCCCAGGCCTCGACGATCAGTGCGTCCCAGGTGCCCGAGCACCCCTTTGCGCGTATCGATGAGGATGGGACCGTCTACGTGAAGGACGGGGATGACGAGCGTGTCATCGGTGGCTTCCCGGAGGGTATCCCTTCTTCTCCTTTCGCTTTGTACGAGCGTCGCTATGCTGATCTTGAGGCGACAATCAAGCTTTTCGAGGACCGCCTCGCCTCTTTGAATCCGCGCGACATTGATCAGACCCTCGCGACGCTGCGCGAACAGGTTGTCTCACCGAACGTTATCGGGGACGTTCCGGCGCTGAGACGCCGCGTCGAGGCAGTCGAGAAGGCCGCTGAGGAACGTAAGGAAGTTGCCCGCGAGGAGCGCAAGGCCGCCAAGGCGCAGGCCCTGGCTGACCGCACCGCCGTCGTCGAGCGTGCTGAGGCAGTTGTCGCCCAGGATCCCGCCAAGACCCACTGGAAGCAATCGGGTCAGACCCTGCGTGACCTCCTGGAGGAGTGGAAGGCCTTGCAGCGTCGCGGTCCTCGCCTGGAAAAGTCCGTCGAGGACGAACTGTGGAAGCGTTTTTCCTCCGCTCGCACTCAGTTTGACCGTCACCGCCGTCAGTTCTTCTCTCAGCTTGATCAGGCTCAGTCCGAGGCCAAGCGAGTAAAGGAAGCATTGATTGCTGAAGCCGAGGCGTTGTCGTCTTCGGTGGATTGGTCGCGGACCGCCGGAGCCTACCGTGAGCTTATGAACCGCTGGAAGGCTGCCCCGCGTGCCTCGCGCAAGGAGGATGACGCGCTGTGGGCGCGTTTCCGCGCCGCCCAGCAGGTGTTCTTTGATGCGCGTCGCGCTAAGGACGAGGCTACGGACGCACAGTACCGAGAGAACCTCGTTGCGAAGGAAGCGATCCTGGCTGATGCTGAGAAGATCCTTCCAGTGACAGACATTGAGCGAGCTAAGGCTCAGCTGCGTCTTATTCAGGATCGCTGGGAAGAGGTCGGTCGTGTTCCCTCCTCCGATCTACATCGCGTTGAGGGACGTTTGCGTGCTGTTGAGGCCGCGGTTCGCGAAGCCGAAGAAAAGGAGTGGAGGCGCACGAACCCTGAGACACGCGCCCGCGCCGCCGGCATGGTGGGACAGCTTCAAGAACAGATCGCTCAACTCGAGCGTTCCCTCGCCGATGCGGAGTCAACGGGCGATAACAAGTCAGCTTCCGCTGTGCGTGAGACCCTCGAAACCAAGCGCGCGTGGCTCGCCCAGATCTCTTCGTCAATGGAGTGACATGCGTCTTCATGTGATTCCGTCGCCTTTCTACGCGGCGAATGGGCTTGTGCTCGTCCCTTCTGGGGCGGGCACAGCCCTTGTTGTCGACCCTTCCGCCGGTATCCAGCGCCTTATTCGCGAGGTGCTTGACTGCGAAGGGGTCAGTGTCGGTGCCGTGTTGTTGACCCATGGGCATCCGGATCACGTGTGGGACGCGGCCCAGGTGTCGACGTGGGGTGAGGCGGGCGTTCCCGTGCCCGTGTACCTGCCGGGGCCGGACATGTACCGTATGGATGATCCGGCTTCATTCTTGCCCATGGCGCCGCCCGACTTCGTTGGGGAGTGGGTCAAACCCATCTCCCTGCGCGAGATGCCTGCTGAGTCAATCGAGATTACTCCGGGTGTGTGTTTGCGCATGGTACCCGCGCCCGGTCACACCGAGGGTTCGGCGGTGTTCCTTGGACACAGCCCGTTGGACATTCGCGTGAGTAATCGGTCGTTCTTTGCCAGCGAGGATTCGGTGCCGTGGGCGCTGAGCGCGGACGTTGTATTCAAGGGCAGCGTTGGGCGCACCGATATGCCTGGCGGCGATGAAACACAAATGAGGCATTCGCTGCGCACTATTTCCAATGCGATTGACCCGACAACAGTTCTCATTCCCGGCCATGGTCCGGCTACAACGCTCGCGGATGAGATACGCTCAAATCAGTATTTGATCCGCGCTCGCCGCATCGGTTAGCGCCGCAACCACGCGATTTCAAGGATAACGTCATGGCTCGCACGTCTCTGTCTGGTTTCCCCGAATGGCTCCCCGAGGGACGCATCATTGAGATGCACGTCCTGGACGTGTTGCGTCGTGTCTTTGAACTCCACGGTTTCGTGGGAATCGAGACGCGCGCGGTCGAGACACTGGCACAGCTCGAGGCCAAGGGCGAGACTTCCAAGGAGATCTACGTCCTCGATCGCCTTCAGGCTCTCAAGGCTGCAGCGTCCGGACCACGCACGCTTAAGGACAAGGGCATGGGTCTGCACTTCGACCTGACTGTTCCCTTTGCTCGCTACGTCGTGGAGAACGCCAATGAGCTGGATTTTCCGTTCAAGCGCTACCAGATACAGAAGGTCTGGCGTGGCGAGCGTCCGCAGGAGGGGCGTTTCCGCGAGTTTACGCAGGCTGATATTGATGTTGTCGGCAATGGTGAGTTGCCATTCCATTTCGAGGTGGATCTGCCGCTCGTCATGGCGGAGGCGCTTAACAGTTTGCCGATTCCGCCGGTGCGCGTGCTCGTCAATAACCGCAAGGTTGTCCAGGGCGTGTGCGAATCGGTGGGTGTGAGTGATGTCGAGGCGGCGTTGCGCGGGCTGGATAAGATCGACAAGATCGGGTCCGCGGGTGTAGCTAGGGAGCTGTCTGAGTCGGGTATCAACGGCGATCAGGCCTCCGTCCTACTCCAGATGGCCCAGATTCGCACGTCTGATTCAGCTGAGGTGCGCGAACGCCTGGCTGCTCTGAGCGTGAGCGGAGAGCTGCTGGACCAGGGCCTGAACGAGCTTGCGGAGCTGCTCGACACCGCCAACAAGCGCATGCCGGGGGCGCTGGTCGCCGACCTGAAGATCGCGCGAGGCCTCGACTACTACACGGGAAGCGTCTACGAGTCCGAAATCGAGGGCCACGAGGACCTCGGCTCGATCTGCTCGGGCGGACGCTACGACTCTCTCGCGAAGGATGGAAAACGTACCTTTCCAGGCGTCGGCCTGTCCATCGGTGTCTCGCGCCTCGTCTCACGCATGATTTCTGCGCCTCTGGTGCGCGCTTCGCGTAAGGTTCCCACGGTCGTGGTCGTCGCTGTAACGAATGAGGAACAGCGCGAGCGGTCCGAGGAGATCGCAATGACGCTGCGCGGGCGCGGCATCTCGACCGACGTCGCCCCGAGCGCCGCCAAGTTCGGTAAGCAGATTAAGTTCGCAGATAAGCGTGGCATTCCTTTCGTTTGGTTCCCGGGTGATGACGGGAAGGCAGATACGGTGAAGGACATTCGAAGCGGCGAGCAGGTGGATGCCGATGCGGCGACGTGGGTTGTGCCCGCGGAGGATGTAGCTCCGTCGATTGAGAAGGTGATGGCCTGAGTGCCCACTACCGCCGTTGACGCAGCACGCGGTCTCGCGGGCGCGCTCGAGCATTCGCTCGAGGCGATGCCACAGGCTGCCCGCGGCGATGGCGAGCGTGCGCTGCGTCGTCTGCAGGATGTGGTTGTGCCACGCTTGGAGGATGCGCAAGCGCCCCTCCTCGTCGTGGTAGGGGGTTCAACGGGGGCAGGTAAGTCGACCCTCGTGAACTCGCTCCTAGACCGTGACGTCAGCAGGTCGGGCACACTTCGTCCAACGACGCGCCGCCCTGTCCTGGTGTGTTCGCTGCAGGCGCGTGCGTGGTTCATGTCGGATCGTGTGCTTCCGCGCTTGGCCAAGCACGAAGGCGGACAGGGAACGAGTCTCGATGCTGTGACCATCGTCGTGGACGACATGATGTGGCCGTCGATCGGCATCTTGGACGCCCCCGACATAGATTCGGTTGAGGAGGGTAACCGTCGGCTCGCCTCGGAGCTTCTCGACAGCGCTGACCTGTGGATTTTTGTTACGACTGCTGCTCGTTACGCGGACGCTGTCGCGTGGCGGCACCTGGAGGAGGCTGCCCGTCGGGGATTGCGCGTTGCAATCGTGCTCAACCGGGTGCCCGCGGGTGTCCAGGAGGAGATTCGCGCGGACCTGTCTTCGCTCGCTCAGCGCCGAGGCTTGGGGGAGGTTCCGATTATTGTGATTGCTGAGCAGGAGCTGACTCGCGGTCGGTTGCCTTTCGAAGCGATTGCTCCTGCGGGGGCGTTCTTACGCGGTATTGGCGATGATGCGCACGAGCGCGCGGCAATCGTTCGCAGTTCCCTTGCCGGAGCTGTTGCTTCTGCTCTGGAAGAAGCGTTCAGGGCATTGGATGAATCCCGCTTGGCGTTGAGTGCCGTCACGTCAGCTCGTGAGGGCATTGATCACCTGGTTGCATCGTGTGCGCGTGACGTTGCCTCCTCCTCGAGCGACGATGTGCTGCGCGGCGAGGTGAGCGCCCGCATCTCTGAGGTGTTGGGTTCGTGGGATATGACGCGCACTCTGGCCAGGGTGCTCGGTAGCGTGCGCGAGCGCATCATGGGTGCCGTGCGCGGCAGTGCCGCTCCCGAGGAACAAGTGCGTCGGGACCTTACCGGCGGGCTGGCTCAGCGCTTGAGCGATCAGTATCACCGCGCGTGGACTGAGGCTCTGCGTCTGGCCGAGCCGGTCGCCGCGATCGGCGAGTTCGAGGAGCTGTTGGACACTCAGGCGAGCCTTGAGCGTGCGCGCAGGACAGCGCAGGCCTGGACCAGCGAGGTCACGCAGATTGTGCGCGGCCAGGCGGAGTCCTCGCGCGTGACGGGTCGGCTCCTGGCCGGAGGAATCAACGTCGTGACGGTGTCGCTCATGGTCAGTGTTTTCGCGATGACGGGCGGTGTGACGGGCGTCGAGGTCGGCGTGGCGGGTGCTTCGGCCGCGCTGTCGCAGACGATTCTCGAATCGTATTTCGGTGAGCGCACGGTGCGTTCGCTCACCGTGCAGGCCCGTGAGGCCTTGGAATCGCTGGCGGCCAGTTCACTGGCGGAAGTCGTCGCTCCCATTGCCGCGGGGTTGGATCGCTCGCAGGAAAGGGAACGCATCGAGGCGCTCGCGTCGGCGCTCGACAAGGCACGGGAAGTGCTGACATGAGGCGCACAGCGACCTTTGTTGCGTCGGCAGCGACGCAACTCGACCAGATCGCGACGCTCGCCGCTTCCGACATTGAGCCGGCGACCCTGGCGCGGGTGCGCGAGCTCATCGACGTGACCTCTGAGCGCAGCGAGATGGATCCGACGTGGTGCGTGATCGGCATGCTCGGCGGTACGGGAGCGGGCAAGTCTTCTCTTGTTAATGCGCTCAGCGGGGGAGAGGTCGTACGTGCGGGCGTCCTGCGGCCGACCACAAATGAGGCGTGCGCTGTCTTGCCCAAGGGGCGCGAGCCGAAGGAGCTTCTCGAGTGGCTGGGCGTGCGATCTCGCGTCGACGCTCCCGGAGATCGTGCAGGCGATACCGTGATCATTGACCTGCCCGACATTGACTCGGTCATAGAATCGCACGGTGAGGTGGTCAGCCGTTTGGCATCGCGTGTTGATGCCCTTGTCGTCGTCGTTGATCCGCAGAAGTACGCGGATGCGTGCCTGCACGACGAGTGGTTGGCGCGTCTTGGTTCTTCTCACGCGTCCGTGACGGTTGCTCTTACCCACATCGATATGCTGGATGCTCCTTCGCGCGGCGCGATCGAGACGGACCTGCGTCGCGTCCTGGATGAACGCGGCCTGATGGACGCGCCCGTCGTGGCCGTGTCAGCAACCACAGGGGAGGGGATTGACGCGCTGCGCGCTCACCTGGCGAGCGAGGCTCGGCGCGTGTCACGGCAGGCGTTGCGCGCTCGGGCTGCACTCGCCGAGGCCGCTGTTCTCGTGCGTGATGCTATCGGATTAGAGGGGCCGATTCGCGGCATTGAGACAGAGGGAATGGCCACTGAATTGGCGAGCGCTGCCGCCGAGCTTGCGGGGGCACCGATCATTGCTGAGGCCGTGGCTGGGGCGACGCGACGCGCGTGCATTCGTGCGGGTGGGTGGCTTCCCTTGCGTTGGATGGCATGTATGGGCGCTGATCCTTTGCGACGCTTGCACCTGGGCGAGGAGGCGCGCGAGGAAAGCGCGACTACTCCGACGCTGCCTACACGTTCGGCTTTCGATGAAGCGGCCTTTGCAAATGCGGTTCGCAGTGAGGTCGCTGCGCGCTCGACGGGCAGGCCCGAGTCCTGGCGTCGCCGTCTCGTTGATCGCGCACTGGGCGGAGCGACGAAGGTTCCTCACAGCGCTCACCGTGAGGTGTCCGCACACTTGCGTGTGAGTTCGAGCGCGCCGGCACTTGCGAAGTATTTCGGTGCCATGCAGCTGATCGCATGGATAGTGTGTCTCATCGGCGGGGTCTGGATCCTGGCGATTCACCTCGGTCGGGCGGTACTCATCGATGTTTCTGTGCCCGCCCTCGGTCCCGTCCCGATGCCTACTGCGCTGATCGGCTGCGGCCTCGCGGTGACGGTGCTGTGTGCGTTTGTCAGCCGTGTCGCATCCGCTTGGGTAGCCTCACGTCGTCGGCGTGCGGTCATGGCGGATGTCAGGGCGCTGTGCCGTGACGAAGTTGATCGCCTTGTTGTCGCCCCACTGCGGGCGGAGGATACCCGTCAAGTTACGATTGCCTCGTTCGTGGCCCGTCTGCCCCTCAACCCGCGGGTGTGAAGCGGAACGCATCGGTGTGCGCGAACAGTGACGTCGCCAACCACGTGTACCTTTTCCGAGCAAGCGCACGCTATGCTGGTGGCAGCGATGAGGCGCAGCCCCTTGTTATGGTGCCCCGCGGGACGCGGGATTTGTTGTTATGGGTGAGGCCGCGCTGAGGAGCCTCGATGGCCCGCCCCGATGGTTTTGCTACCCCACACGCAACACGCAAGGAACAACTATGCCCTCCGACGACTACATGGACCGCGACGAACGCGACGACATCATGGACATGGACGACGAGCTCGATCTCGTCGACGAGGCCGACGGCGAGGACCGCGACGCCGGGCAGGAAGCCGACGGCGAAGACGGCGATACCGTGACCTTCGCGAGCCTCGGACTGCCCGAGGAGATCCTCGAGGCCGTCACCGATATGGGGTTCCGCGTCCCCACACCGATCCAGGCCGCCGCGATCCCGCCGCTCCTAGAGCTGCGCGACGTCGTGGGTATCGCCCAGACGGGAACCGGCAAGACGGCCGCCTTCGGCCTGCCGCTGCTGGCCATCGTCGACGCTGACGAGCGCGACGTCCAGGCCCTGGTCCTGGCTCCCACGCGCGAGCTCGCGATGCAGAGCGCCCAGGCTATTGCGGATTTCGCTGCGCGCACCGCCCGCCTCGACGTCGTCGCCGTGTACGGCGGTTCCCCCTACGGTCCCCAGATCGGCGCGCTCAGGCGCGGCGCGCAGGTCGTCGTGGGCACTCCGGGCCGCGTGATCGACCTGATCGAGAAGGGCGCACTCGACCTGTCGAACGTGCGCATGCTGGTTCTGGACGAGGCCGACGAGATGCTGCGCATGGGCTTCGCCGAGGATGTCGAGACGATCGCCTCGAGCGTGCCCGACGACCGCCTAACGGCTCTGTTTAGCGCCACGATGCCCGCCGCCATCGAGAAGGTGGCGCGCGAGCACCTGAAGGACCCCGTCAAGGTCGCCGTCTCGACGGAATCGTCGACGGTCGACACGATTCACCAGACTTACGCGGTCGTGCCCTACAAGCACAAGATTGGTGCACTGTCGCGCGTCCTGGCCACGCGCGCCCAGCACATCGCGGCGGGGCAGGAAGAAGCCGACGCGGCCATCGTCTTCGTGCGCACCCGCGCGGATGTCGAAGAGGTGTCCCTCGAGCTGTCGGGCCGCGGATTCCGCGCCGCCGGTATCTCCGGCGACGTCGCTCAGACCGAGCGTGAGCGTATGGTCGAGCGACTCAAGAACGGCTCTCTCGACGTGCTGGTCGCCACCGACGTCGCGGCGCGCGGCCTGGACGTTGAGCGCATCTCCCTGGTCGTCAACTTCGACGTGCCCCGCGAGCCGGAGGCCTATGTGCATCGCATCGGCCGCACCGGTCGCGCCGGGCGCGAGGGCCGAGCGCTCACCTTCTTCACCCCGCGCGAGCACGGCCGCCTGCGTCGCATTGAAAAGCTGACGGGGACCGAGATGGAAGAGGTTGAGATTCCCTCGCCCGCCGCCGTCTCTGAGTTCCGGGCTCGCCGCCTACTCGAGGGCCTGGCTGCCCGCATCGAGCGCGGTTGCCTCGACATGTACAGGGGACTGCTGGCCGACATGGGCGAGGAGGTGAGCGTCGAGGACATCGCCGCCGCGCTCATGGCCACGGCGGTCGGTGACGAGGGTCCTACGCCGCGCAGTGAGAAGGATCGCCGCGGAAATGGAAAGATTCGCCGCGAGGAGCGCCTGGACGAGTCCGGCGAGTTCGTCGGCGCGTCCTTCGAGGCGGGACGCGACAAGGACCGCCCGCTCAAAGGCGGCGCGAATGGCGCTCGTCGCCGCGGCGGCGGTCGTCCAGTGTCCGGCTCCGGCACGCGCTACCGCATTGAGGTCGGCAAGAAGGACCGTGTCAAGCCCGGCTCGATCGTCGGCGCGATCGCGGGCGAGGGAGGCATCGATGGCCGCGACATCGGTCACATCGAAATCTACCCGACCTTCTCCCTCGTGGACATCACGGCTGATCTGTCCGGCGAGCAACTGTCGCGTATCTCCAAGGGCTACGTGTCCGGTCGCCAGCTGCGCATCCGCGTTGACGAGGGGCCGGGCGCGCGAGGAGAGCGTGACGGCTCCGAGCGTCGCGACTATGACCGTGATTTCCGAGGCCGTGGTGGCCAAGGAGGAGACCGTGACAGTCGCTACGGCGACCGTGGGGGCCGTTTTGGGGGTTCCGACGAGAAACGGCCGCACCGCTTCGAGAAGGGGGACGGTTCGCGTCCGCGCCGCAGTGTTCGCACCGAGCGCTGGGAGAAGGACATCAAGCGTGCGCGTGGCGGCCGCGAGGCGGGATACGACGGCTGGGATCGTGACGGAAATCGTGAGAGTGGGCGCCGCCACTTCGGTAAGCGCCGCTACGAGGACTGAGCGCTAGCCCTCCGCACCGGTGGATCGTTCCGACGCGGGACGCAGCCGAGTGACGGCAAACACCGTGAGGATCGCGAGTGCAGCAGCAATCACCCAATAGGGAGCGTAGGCCGCCCCGCCCACCGTGGCGGTGGCGGCCCACGCGCTCATGGCCACCGACACGAGGGCGAGCTCGAGGGCGGGACCGGCGGAATCGGCGACCTGCAGCCACGAGGCGACGCGCCCGTGCTTGGCCTCGGGAGTGACCTCGAGGGCCATGACGGACAGGGGCGCGTGGACGAGGCCGACGCCCAGGCCCACCAGAAGCCACCCGATGAGGGCCACCCGCACGGGAATCGAGGGGGCGAGGAGGGACCCGACGGGGATCGCGCCGATCGCCATCAGCGCGCCACCGATGACGGGGAGCCGACGTCGCACCCGCTGGTCGTGGACGCGCGCCTGCCCGACCGCGCCGATGGACCACGTGATCGAACCGAGGGTGACCCACCAGGCGGAGGAGGCCTCGGACCAGCCGTGCACGCGCTGGAGGATCAGGGGGATCATGACGGCGAGGCCGACCTGGGACGCGAGTGCGCCGAGCCTCGCCAGGATCGCCGAGGGCATGCCTGGGCGCGACACGAAGGTGCCGCGCGGGAGGAGACGGGGGAGCGCCCACACCGTGATGACCGCGCCGAGGGCGAAGACACCGAATTGCGCGACGGGCGAGGCGAGGGCTCCTGCGAGCTGAAGCAGCATGACCCCGACGCCGACGAGCCCGGCATCACGAGACAGGGCCGCGAGGACGGGGGAGCGCTGTCCCTGCGCGGTCGGCACGGAACGCAGGACGTAGGCGATGGGAAGGGCTGCGATCAGCACGAGGAGGGGAACGACGCCGAAGACGTAGCGCCAGCCCCACTCCTGGGTGACGTGACCGGCGATCGCGGGGCCGACCAGGGAGGGAAGCACCCACGCCAGGGAGAAAGATGCGAAGAACGTGGGGCGGTGCCGAGGGGAGGCAACCGAGCCCACGAGCACGTAGAGCGGGACGATGAGGAGGCCACCCCCCAGCCCCTGCAGCGCGCGCCCGACGACGAAGACGATGACGTGTGAGCCGACGGCGCACACCAGCAGGCCGACGGCGAAGAGCACCAGCCCCGCGAGCAGGACGACACGGGGGCCCTTCCAATCGGCCAGGGCGCCCGCGACCACGGTGGCGCTCAGCTGCGTGGCCAGTGCCGCACCCGATGCGATCGGGTACCAGGGCGCCGCGTTAAAAGACTCGACGACGACCGGCATGATCGTCGTGGCGGCGAGCTCCTCGAAGGCCACGAGGGTAATGAGAAGCACGGACCCGATGGCCAAGCCAATTTCGGACGGGGCCCACGAGGCGCGGGCGGGGGAGGAGGAATCGGCGGCGGGCATGTTGACTATCCTACTCACGGCACACGCGACTCTTCGGACGTCAGGCGTACAATGACACTGCCGCCGCCTGTCTCGCGGATGGTAACTACGAAAGGAATCACAGTGCTTCGCACTCACAACATTGGAACTCTCGGCACCGACCTGGTTGGTCAGACCGTGACGCTCACCGGTTGGGTGGACCGCCGCCGCGATCATGGTGGCGTCGCCTTCATCGACCTGCGTGACGCCTCCGGCATCGCCCAGGTGGTCGTGCGCGACGAGCGCGTCGCCCACGAGCTGCGCTCCGAGTTCGTCCTGAAGGTCACTGGCGAGGTCTGCGCACGCCCCGAGGGCAATGAGAACCCCCATCTGGCCACCGGCGCCATCGAGGTCATGGGTGACGACATCGAGATCCTCAACACCAGCGCGCCTCTACCCTTCCAGGTCTCCTCCAATGCTGAAGACTCCGGCAACGTGGGTGAGGAAACTCGCCTAAAGTACCGCTACCTCGACCTGCGCCGCGAACCCGAGCAGTACGCGATCCGTCTGCGCTCCAAGGTCTCGCGCGCCGCCCGTGAGGCGCTTTACGCTCGCGACTTCGTCGAGATCGAGACCCCGACCCTGACGCGTTCGACCCCCGAGGGTGCCCGCGACTTCATCGTCCCTGCCCGTCTGTCCCCGGGTTCCTGGTACGCCCTGCCTCAGTCGCCCCAGCTCTTCAAGCAGCTGCTCATGGTGGCAGGTATGGAGCGCTACTTTCAGATCGCGCGCTGCTACCGCGACGAGGACTTCCGCGCCGACCGCCAGCCCGAGTTCACCCAGCTTGACATCGAGATGAGCTTCGTGGACCAAGACGACGTCATCGAGGTCGCCGAGGACGTTTTGAAGAACGTCTGGGCGCTCATCGGTTATGATCTGTCCACGCCGATCCCGCGCATGACCTACAAGGATGCGATGGAGCGTTACGGCTCCGATAAGCCTGACCTGCGTTTCGGCCTGGAGCTGACCGAACTCACCGAGTACTTCAAGGACACGACGTTCCGTGTATTCCAGGCGCCGTATGTTGGCGCCGTCGTCATGCCCGGTGGCGGCTCGCAGCCGCGTCGCACCTTCGACAAGTGGCAGGAGTGGGCCAAGGCGCGCGGCGCCAAGGGCCTGGCCTACGTCACGATCGCCGAGGATGGCACGCTGGGCGGACCCGTGGCCAAGAACATCACCGAGGCCGAACGCGAGGGCCTGGCGGCCGCCACCGGCGCCAAGCCCGGTGACTGCATCTTCTTCGCAGCAGGCAAGCCCACCCCCTCGCGCGAGCTGCTCGGCGCTGCCCGCCTGGAGATCGGCAAGCGCTGCGACCTCATTGATCCCGACGCCTGGGCCTTCACCTGGGTCGTGGACGCCCCGCTCTTTAAGCCCACCGGCGATGCCGAGGCCGAGGGCGATGTCGCGCTGGGCCACAGCGCGTGGACGGCTGTCCACCACGCCTTCACCTCGCCCAAGCCCGAGTGGATCGACTCCTTCGACAAGGACCCGGGCAACGCCCTGGCCTACGCCTACGACATCGTCTGCAACGGCAACGAGATCGGCGGCGGCTCGATCCGTATCCACCGCCGCGACATCCAGAACCGCGTGTTCAACGTGATGGGGATTGGTGAGGAGGAAGCCCAGGCGCAGTTCGGCTTCCTGCTGGATGCCTTCAAGTTCGGCGCCCCGCCGCACGGCGGCGTCGCTTTTGGCTGGGACCGTATCGTCTCGCTGCTGACGAAGTCCGAGTCGATCCGCGACGTCATCGCTTTCCCGAAGTCCGGTGGCGGTTTCGATCCGCTGACCGAGGCCCCGGCCCCGATCACGCCCGCGCAGCGTAAGGAGGCGGGCGTGGATGCCAAGCCGAAGAAGCGCGGCGAGGAATCCACCGACGAAGCAAAGAAGTGATCTAGCTCTCGGAAGTCTTGTCCACGAAACCCCCATCCGGCCCCGGTCGGAGGGGGTTTCGTGCACAATAGAGTCATGTCGTACGTTGAGATGCATCCGGTAAATCCTCAAGCACGTCTGGTGAACACGGTCGTTGACCTGCTGGAGCGCGGCGGCACGATTGCGCTGCCCACGGACTCCGGTTATGCGATCGCGACTAAGATCGGCAATAAGTCGGGCATGGATACGATTCGCGCGGTGCGCAAGCTCGACGACAAGCACAACTTTTCATTGCTGTGTCACTCGTTCGCTCAGCTCGGTGAGCTGGTAATCGTGGATAATCACGAGTTCCGCACGATGAAGGCCCTGACGCCCGGACCTTACACGTTCATTCTCCGTGGCACCAAGGAGGTACCGCGCGTGATGCTCAACAAGAAGAAGCACACGGTCGGCGTGCGCATTCCGGATCACGTCATCACGCAGACGATCGTCGAGGCGCTCGGCGAGCCCCTCGCGTGTTCGACTCTCATCATGCCCGGTGAGACTGAGCCTCTGACGGATGGATTCGACGTGGATGAGCGCATCGGTCACCAGGTTGATCTCGTCGTCGTTGGGCCGGTCGGCGTGGCTGAGCCGACGACGGTTATCGACTTTGCGGGCGGCGACGCGGTTGTTGCTCGCGTGGGCGCGGGCGACATCTCGCTCTTTGACTGATCGCCCGATCATCGACGCACCTTCGTTTTCTGAGACGGGTTTTTTCCGGCTCGCTGCGGAGCGCTCCGAGTTGCTGCGCGCTGGCGTCTCAACCGGGCCGCTTGTCGGCGCGCGGATGGTGATCGATGGCCGTGAGGCCGTTCGGGTGACCTTCCGATGCGCCGGGGATGGTGCCTCGGGGGCCTATCTGGTCCTCAATACGGTGACGGATCGGGCGCGCGATCGCCTGGAGCTCTTTCGTATGGAGCGGGTGCGCGGAGTGGAGCCATGGGTGTTGTCGTGCGCTCTGCCCGCCGATGTCATCGTGAGTTACCAGTTCGTGCTGGTCGGGCCAGGTGGGCTTGATTCGCGCGTGGCGGATGATCGGCGTGCGTGGGCGCGCGTCCTCGCCTCGGCGGTGCGCGATCGCTCCCATCCGCGTGCGCTCGTCAATGGGCGGGGGCATGTTGCCTCCCTCTTCGCCGGTCCGGATGCGTGTCTTGTCTGGCCCGCGGTTGAAGGAGTTTCGTCGGACATGCGCGCAGCACGCGAGGTGGAGTGCGCGGTGCCGCTCGCGCCCGACGGGGCGTCGCCGCGGCAGCGCGTCGTGGTCGTGCATGACGGCGAGGGTGCGCCGGTGCGTACTCTCATGTTGTTCGATGGGCAGATCTGGAGAGCTAACGGGGTGGGGTGGTTGACCCGGCGCTATCGCGGCCTGCGCGTTATAACGATTGATGTTGGGGCTGCGAGGGAGCGCGAGGCAGTGCTGACTGATGTGGCTCTCGTTGAGGCGCTGATCCGCTCGATTTGTGACGAGGTAGGGGTGGGTCCAGTGACAATCGCCGGTCAGTCGTACGGTGGACTCGCCGTCCTCGAGGCTGCGTTGCGAACGGATATAGACGTCGATGTGGTCATTGCTCAGTCGCCGTCCCTCTGGTGGGGTGGGGAACATCGTGGTGTGGGTGATGGAACGCTGATGGGTGACCTGCGCGCTGGATGGGTGAGGCCACGCGCCGGGGTGACGCTGCGTCTGCAGGTGGGAACGCTGGAGCAGACGATGCGCCCGGTCGTCGATGAGTGCGCGGAACTTCTGCGGAACTTGGGGGCAGCTGTAGAGCTGGATCACTATCGCGGCGGCCACGATGTCGCCTGGTGGCGCGAGGGGCTCCTGCGCGCGCTCGACGGGTGGTGGCCGCTCACATCCTGAGCATTGATGAGATAGGTCATGTCATATTCGACCTGTAGGTTAGGCGCACCTTTGTTCCCGAATAGATCGACTGTATTGAGGCACCCGAGCACCTATGGACGCGAATCCGCGCCATCGTCGGCGTCGCCGTGACCGTTCTCGCCCTGGGTGTCCCCGATCGGCGCGGACGCGATGTGGCCCTGAGCTGATTAAGCGCGTTTTGATGTCTCCGATGTGATCATCGATGATCATAAGACGGATGCGCCGCTCGTGGTCCCGTGCCGTTAGTGTCGCAGAAGGGTTTCTCGAAATCTCAAATGCTGACCAGGAGGTCATCAGACAGCATGATTGCTCGATAATATAAGTCACAATTCCTGGTCAAATTTAATAAAATTGGCGAGAAATCAGTTTTTTTCGCACACTTCCAGGAATTTGCTTGTTGTTCGCAATTGTGTCTCGCGCCTACAATAATAAGATGAGTCGTGTGGCCGATAGTTACTCGGACACTGACATGATTACTCTGTGCTGGAATGCGCGGTTTATTCGAGAAAATCGTGACGAGAGGGAAGACGGCAGGCATGACGAAACGGTCAATCGCGCATAGCAAGAGGCTGTGCACGTCCGTTCTTGCACTGACCACTTCTGTTTCAATCAGCGCGGGCATTTGTATTACCGCCACCCCCGCATACAGCATTGACGGAGTCCCGGATACCGCGGCCTCGTGCCTCGAGATCACGGAGGGAGAAGCGACCGTGCGAGTCTCATCTATCCTGCATGCGGGTGACGCCCTGCACCTCGAAGGCAGTGGCTGGACTCCTACCTCCGATGATGGCCGTGCCTTTGTGATCATGACACTCGACGGCGGGAAGGAACTACGTCCTGCCGATACTGAACTCCCGACGTGGGTTCCGTCAGTCGTCGTGCGCAACAAGAGCGCA
Organism: Actinomyces bouchesdurhonensis; assembly: GCF_963540955.1. Lineage (NCBI taxonomy): Bacteria > Bacillati > Actinomycetota > Actinomycetes > Actinomycetales > Actinomycetaceae > Actinomyces > Actinomyces bouchesdurhonensis. Next base: position 53,468 of record NZ_CAUTSL010000003.1, on the reverse strand, counting down.
TGGGCTGTCGCCGAGGTGGGTGCTGACGGCTCCTTCGTGACGGACATAGCGATTCCCGCGAGCTGGCGCGCGGGTTCCACTCATCAGATCGCGATTGGTGATAGCGCTAATGAAACCTCTGTTGAAGCGGTGGTGAGGGTCGCCGAGGAAGACATACCGGTTCTGACCTGCACGCTCGGGGGTGCCAACGCCAAGCCTGCCCTGCCTGATAACTTCGACGATAGCGACGATGACACCTCTACAACTCCCGGCACTGATGAGCTCGGGGGCGATGAAACACCTGCCCTTCCCTTAACCGCACCCGCCAGTGGTCTGGGGGAGTCCGCTGCGACCGCCCCCGGTGCGAGTACCCCTCAGGCTCCCAACGAAGGTGCGTCGGCGGACAACATGAGCGATTCCCAGGCATCGTCGTCTCTTCCTTCCCCCGCGCCGAGCGCACCCTCCGGTCCTGCCATCGGGTCTAGGCCGGGTTCTCCTGCGACAGCGGGCATCCCAACCCCCGACCCCACCTCGTCAACGGAACCGCAGAGTGTCTCTGCCTCGCAGATCGGCCCAAAGGCCCGCTCTGAGCAGCAGGCAAACGAGGAAGCTGCCCGTGAAGAGGAGGGGCGCCTCAACGGATGGATACTCGCGGGCGGTGGGCTTCTCACCCTCCTGGGTGCCGTTGCGACGGTCAGCATTGTGCGCAGGTCACACGGGGGAGTGCATTAATTGTGTCTTGCTTTGCCCCGGCGCCAACGACATTGTGATTGACCGCGTGGTGTGCGTTGGGATTTAGCAATCAGTCGTCACACCTGTTACTCTGGTTTTAAACAGTATCTTCTGAGCATTACTTCCTTGAAGGAGAACCGCTATGCAGCACGGACGGGCAACCTCAGCCCTTGGAGGGAGAGGGTTTGCTGGCCGCAGTCGGGCGATGAGTATACTCATGGCCCTATGCTTGTTTGCGGCGGTCGCGCTCGCGATCCCCGGTTTTACCGCGCGCGCTGATTCTAATGACGAGCATTACGCTATCCCCAACACCTCTTTCCGCATTAGCCTCGAAAACGCTGCGAAATTTGAGGCCGACTACGGCACGACAGGCTACTGGGCGGTCGTTCTGGATGACGGAGGTGTCACGCCTAAGGAGAAGCCGACGTTTGAACGTCATGGCGAGATCGTGACTGCCGATGCTCACGGTCTGTGGATGGCCGCCGCGCTCAATAACAGCACTATGGTCGTCCCGGTGCCGAACGACACCAACAACGTTCAGGGCACGACGTGGCAGCCCGGCACTCAACACAGTGTCACTGTTGTGATCTACAAGGACGAACGCACGCCCGTGTCCAAGCGGAGCTACTCTGTCAAGGTGTTCGCCCCCAATAACGAGGGCCGGACTGATCCCCCCGATCCGGCAGATAAGCCGACGACAGATCCTGCTCCGCAGCCCGATCCGCAGCCTTCGACCGATCCTGCGCCGGAGCCGAGCACTGACCCTGCTCCGCAGCCCGATCCGCAGCCTTCGCCCGATCCTGCGCCGGAGCCGAGCAATGACCCTGCCCCGCAGCCCGATCCGCAGCCCTCGCCCGATCCGCAGGCATCGCCCGATCCGCAGCCCTCGCCCGATCCGCAGCCCTCGCCCGATCCGCAGGCATCGCCCGATCCCGTGTCGAGCACTGACCCTGCCCCGCAGCCCGATCCGCAGCCTTCGACCGAACCCGCACCTACGCCTGACGATCCCGCTCTTCCTGTCGTTCGGCCTACCCCGACGCCCTCCGAGAGTCCGTCAGCTAGCCCCTCGGCATCTACCGCCGCTCACTCGCCTCAGCCATCGGATACCCCTGTGTCCCCGGTGACGGACGAATCGCAGCTCACCGATGCCAACAAGGGTGGTGTGAGCGCCGCATTCACAGCTGGCCAGTTGACCATCAACGTTCCTGCTGACAAGGCCACTGTCGGCGAGTGGGTGAGCGCGAACATCATGCAGACAGGTGAGGCTCGGTGGCTGCAGGTGGCAGACGATAACCGGGTAACGATGGATGTCAACGGCCTGCCAATGGGCGATTACAAGGTCGTTGTGGCCAACCGTTCACACGAGCTCGTCGGCTGGGCAGAGTTTAAGGTTGCTTCGACGCTCAGTGCTGGTGCTCCCGGAAGCTCGGTTGACGCATCCGGGTCCGTCAAGCTCCACGCGGAGGTTCTGTCATCCTCGAATGCCGGTGACGAATCTGAGGGCCTCAATGGTTACCTGCTGGGTGCTGGCGCCTGCATGCTGATCCTCGGGGGCCTCGTCGTTCTTCAGGTTCTGTCCGGTCCGAAGATCGGGTCCTCCTCACATGGGGTCACCCTGACGTAGTCTAGGTGTTATGGATCTGTTTGATTCCGATTCTTTCGATGAGTTGGGCGTGCCCGCGTTTTGCGCGGGCGCGCCCCTCGCCGTTCGTATGCGTCCCACGCGTTTGGATGAGGTCGTCGGGCAATCTCATCTCCTTGGAGAAGGGGCGCCTCTACGTCGGCTCTTGTCAGGTGAATCGCGCGATGGGGTGGCCCCCTCGTCGGTCATCCTGTGGGGTCCACCTGGTACTGGCAAAACGACGCTCGCGTATCTCATCGCGCGAGCGTCCGGTCGTCGATTCGTTGAGCTGTCAGCCGTATCGTCGGGTGTGGGTGACGTTCGCCGCGTCGTCGATGATGCACGACGCGCGTTGACGAGCAATGCAGAGGAAACCATCCTGTTCATCGACGAGGTCCATCGCTTTTCGAAATCGCAACAGGACTCGCTGCTGCCGGCCGTCGAGAACAGTTGGGTTGTCTTGGTTGCGGCGACGACCGAGAATCCCTCCTTTTCGGTCATTGCCCCGCTCCTATCCCGTTCATTGTTGCTGACGCTTCGCCCGCTTGAACCCGACGCGCTTGAGGGGTTAATTCGACGCGCGATCGACGACGAGCGTGGGTTTGGCGGTCGTTTCTCGATCTCAGAGGAGGCAGTAGAGGGGCTTGTCCGTCTGGCGGGCTGTGATGCACGTAAGTCTTTGACGCTTCTGGAAGCTGCAGCGGGGGTAGCCAGTGATGATGGCTCCGGCGAGATCACGGTTGCCTCCGTCGAGGCAGCAGCCAATCAAACGCTCGTGCGGTGGGGGCGCGATCAGCATTACGATGTGGCAAGCGCTTTCATTAAGTCGATGCGCGGTTCGGATGTGGATGCGTCCTTGCACTATCTTGCTCGAATGATCGAGGCGGGGGAGGATCCGCGTTTCATTGCTCGGCGTGTCATGATCGCGGCCTCGGAGGAGGTCGGCATGGCATCTCCGGAGGTGTTGTCCACATGCGTTTCCGTTGCTCAGGGGGTTGCCCTGATCGGCATGCCTGAGGCGCGCTTGCTCCTTGCACAAGCCGTTGTTGCTGTGGCAACTGCTCCGAAGTCCAATGCCACCTATCTGGCGATCGACCGCGCGCTGGCAGATGTGAGAAAAGGCCGCGGGGGAAGTGTCCCCGAACATCTGCGCGACGCGCACTATGCGGGTGCGAAGGCGTTGGGTCACGGTGATGGATACCTGTACGCTCATGACTGTCCTCACCATGTGGCGGCGCAGCAGTACCTTCCCGATGACCTGGAGGGGGCCTGTTACTACGTGCCGACGGACAATGGGCATGAGGCAATACTCACGAAGCGGCTCGGTGTGATTCGCAATCTGTTGAAGAGACGCTAGGATAGAACAGTTGTCCGCGCCAGCGGACACCTGGGGTCGTAGCCGACGGACCATCACTGGTCCTGGAGTTGGCCCCATGTCGGGCAACCACCCCGACATGACATGAGAAACAGGAAGAAGAACCATGGCAACGAATCGTTCCCGTAAGCAGGTGCGTGAGTCCCGCGCCCTCGGCCTGGCCCTGACGCCCAAGGCTGTCCGTTACTTCGAGAAGCGTCCCTATGGCCCCGGTGAGCACGGTCGTACCCGCCGCCGTCAGGATTCCGACTACGCTGTTCGTCTGAAGGAAAAGCAGCGTCTGCGCGCCCAGTACGGTATCCGTGAGTCGCAGCTGCGCCGCACCTTCGAAGAGGCTCGCCGCACCGCCGGTCTGACCGGTGAGAATTTGGTTGAGCTGCTTGAGATGCGTCTGGATGCCCTTGTCCTGCGCGCTGGCTTTGCGCGCACCATCCAGCAGGCCCGCCAGTTCGTCGTTCACCGTCACATTCTCGTTGACGGTAAGATCGTCGACCGTCCCTCGTCCCGTGTCAAGCCCGGTCAGACCCTGCAGGTTAAGCCCAAGTCGCAGACGACGGTTCCCTTTGAGATCGCCGCTGAGGGTATTCACCGCGACGTACTGCCTGCCGTCCCCGAGTACCTGGATGTTGATCTTGCTCGCCTGAAGGCGACCCTGGTGCGTCGTCCCAAGCGTGCAGAGGTTCCCGTGACCGTCGACGTTCAGATGGTCGTCGAGCACTACTCGCGTTGACATCTGTTAAAACCGTGCCCCCGAGCGAAAGCTCGGGGGCACGGTTTTCTTCATCCCACAGTCCGCTCGTGCGTGCCGATGTGCCCTAACGGGCGGGGACCGACTAACATGAGGCACTATGCGTACGTCTGAAATCCGCACACGTTGGCTCGACTATTTCGAGAAGCAGGGCCATGAGGTGTGTCCTTCCGTTTCCTTGGTGTCTCCGGAGCCGTCAATTCTTTTTACGATCGCGGGCATGGTTCCGTTCATTCCCTACATCATGGGAGTTGAACCTGCTCCGTGGCCTCGTGCCACATCGGTGCAAAAGTGTATTCGGACGAACGACATCGACAACGTGGGTAAGACGACCCGCCACGGCACGTTCTTCCAGATGAACGGCAACTTCTCCTTCGGCGATTATTTCAAGGAAGGTGCTATTAATTTCGCGTGGGATCTGCTGACGGGTTCGCGAGACGAAGGCAAGTATGGTCTTGATGGTGATCGTTTCTGGGTGACGATCTGGGATCAGGATGAGGAAGCTTTGAGTGTCCTGACCAAACAGGTTGGTATGGATCCGAAGCACATTGTGCGCCTGCCACGCGTGGAGAACTTCTGGGACACGGGTCAGCCTGGTCCTGCGGGTCCCTGCGCTGAGTGGCACTATGACCGTGGCCCAGCCTACGGTCCCGAGGCCGTGGGTGGCGCTGTGGATCCCGGCGGTGACCGCTACCTAGAGGTTTGGAACTTGGTGTTTGATCAGTTCATGCGCGGCGAGGGCACCGGTAAAGACTATCCGCTGCTCGGAGAACTCGATCAGAAGGCGATCGATACGGGTGCTGGGCTGGAGCGCCTTGCTTTCGTCATGCAGGACAAGCCGAACATGTATGAGATTGACGAGGTGTTCCCCGTCATTGAAGCCGCAATGCAGATGAGCGGCAAGTGCTATGGTATGGGCGCTGCGGGTCCCGAAGCTGGCGAGGCCTACGACAATGATGTGCGAATGCGTGTGGTTGCCGACCACGTGCGCTCCTCCCTCATGCTGATCGGCGACGGCGTGCGTCCAGGCAACGACGGTCGAGGCTACGTGCTGCGCCGCCTGATTCGCCGCGCGGTTCGTTCGATGCGTTTGCTGGGGGTTGACGAGGCGACCATGCCGACGCTGCTGACGGTGTCGAAGGACGCGATGAAGGCGTCCTACCCGGAGCTTGAGACGAATTGGAAGACGATTTCTGAGGTCGCTTACGCGGAGGAAGAGGCGTTCCGTCGTACGCTGAGCGCCGGCACGACAATCCTGGATGCCGCCGTGGCATCGGCGAAGGAAACCAAGGGTACGCCTATGATTTCGGGTGCATCCGCCTTTTCGCTGCACGATACCTACGGCTTTCCGATCGACCTGACCCTCGAGATGGCAGCTGAGCAGGGTGTGAGCGTCGACGAGGAGGGCTTCCGCACTCTCATGGAGGAGCAGAAAGAACGCGCCCGCGCTGATGCCCGCTCAAAGAAGACCGGACACACGGATGTGCGCATTTTCCACGACATTGAAAAGGCGATGGGAGGGGGTTCGACGTTCCTTGGTTACACCGAGCAGGCATCTGAGGCAACGGTCGAGGCGCTCCTCGTTGATGGCGTGGAGGCCCCCGCTGCTACCGCTCCCGCCGAGGTCGAGGTGATCCTTGACCGTACCCCCTTCTACGCAGAGATGGGTGGCCAGCTGGCCGACCATGGCACCATCCGCTTGGCGGGCGGCGGTGTCGTGGAGGTCAACGACGTGCAGGCCCCGATCCGAGGCCTGAGTGTCCACCGTGGCACACTGACTGAGGGTGGCGTGATGGTAGGCGAGAAGGCGTATGCCGAGATTGACGGTGAGCGTCGCCTTGCCATCGCACGCGCACACACTGCGACGCACATGGTGTACGCGGGATTGCGCTCGGTCGTCTCCGAGCACGCTGATCAGGCGGGGTCGGAGAACTCGCCATCGCGTCTGCGCTTCGATTTCCGTCACTCCAGCGCGCTAGCCTCCTCTCAGCTCAGCGACATTGAGTCCCTCGTTAATGAGAAGCTCGCTGAGGATCTGCCTGTGAGGACCGAGGTCATGAGCATCGACAAGGCGAAGGAGATGGGCGCGATCGCCCTCTTCGGCGAGAAATACGGGTCTGAGGTGCGCGTCGTGACGATCGGCGATGGCTTCGATCGTGAGCTGTGCGGTGGCACGCATGTTCCCAGTACGGGCCACATCGGTCGAGTGACGGTTCTCGGCGAGGGTTCCGTGGCCTCCGGCGTGCGCCGCATCGAGGCCCTTGTTGGCTCCGGTGCCTACGAGTTCCAGGCGAAGGAACATGCGCTGGTTTCCCAGCTGTCCCAGCTCATCGGTGGCCGAGCAGACGAACTGCCGGATCGGATCGAATCTCTCCTGGTTAAGTTGCGTGAATCCGAGAAAGAGCTGGACAAGGTCCGCACTGAGCAGGCACTGCGCCGCGGAGCTGAGCTGGCCGCTGCCTCTGAGCGTGTGGGCGAGTTCAGCCTTGTCGCGTCGTGCGTCGGCGAGATGCCCTCAGCTGATGCGCTGCGCACGCTCGCTCTGGACGTGCGCGAGCGTATGGGCAACGAGCGTGGCGTCGTCGTGGCTCTGGCGGGTGTCGTGGGTGGCAAGCCTTCCCTTGTCATCGCTACGAACGAAGCTGCTCGCGAGGCTCGCGTGAAAGCGGGCGCGCTCGTGCGCGCCGTCGGCAAGTACATGGGTGGTGGCGGTGGAGGCCGCGATGACATCGCTCAGGGCGGTGGCTCTAAACCCGAGGGCATTCAGGCGGCGCTTGACGCTGTCCGCAAGGAAATCGAGTCCCTGTGAGTATGCGTCGGGGAGTACGCATCGGCGTGGACGTCGGCACTGTTCGTGTCGGCGTCAGTCGGTGCGACCCCGACGGCATTTTGACGATGCCGGTTGTCACCCTCACGCGTGCCCCAGATCAGTCAGACCTATCCGCTCTCGCTGGCATCGTCCGCGAGCACGATGCCATTGAAGTCATCGTCGGCTTGCCCAGGCATTTGGGCGGTGGGGAAGGAATTTCCGCCAAGGGCGCGCGTAAATACGCGCGCCGCCTGAAGACGCTCGTCCCCCACGTCCGTGTTGCTATGGTCGACGAGCGTCTGACCTCCAACCAGGCGCACGCGCGCCTGCGAGCATCCGGCATACCGGAAAACGAACACCGCAGCGTTATCGACCAGGTTGCGGCGCAGATCATCCTTGAACAGGCCCTGGAACTGGAGCGTATGAGCGCTCGGGAGCCGGGGGAGGAGATCATCCCCGAGACCAGTGAAGGAGCGAAGTAATGACGACGCCCCCCAAGTATCCTTTCCGCTCACGCCGTGAGATTCACTCTGGCCAGCCCAAGGTCTATTCCGACGCTCCCAACGAGGAACAGGTCGCCACTCCATCGGATCCGACCCCCACACCGGTGCGCGGTACCGTGAAGCCAGCTCCGGCCTCGTCCGACCCCACCCCCACACCGGTGCGCGGTACCGTGAAGCCAGCTCCGGCCTCGTCCGACCCCACCCCCACGCCGGTACGAGGCTTCCCTACCCGCAGGTCGACGCGTAGCCAACCAGCGGTTGTATCGACGCAACCAGATGGCGTCGGCCACGACGACGCGCGACCGGCCTGGAAGCGCGCCGAAGCCCCCACCGAAACGACTGGAATGCGCTCGCGCAGAATCGCCAGCGAGAGGCGTGCGGCCCGCAAACGTAAGCGTCGCCGCCGTATCCGTTCTTTCTTTGTGATCCTCCTCGTCCTTGGTCTCGTCGGCGGAGCTGGATACGTGGCATATTCACAGCTCAACTCCTCAGTGACGGCCTCCGACGACTATCCGGGTCCCGGAACAGTAAACGTTGAAGTTACTATCGCGGATAATTCGACGGGACGCGACATTGGTCAGGCTCTCCACGAGGCCGGGGTCGTCAAGTCCGTGGGTGCTTTCGTGCGCCAGTACGAGAAAAACAGTGCAGCCCGCCAGATCAACCCCGGTACCTATCGATTCAAGCTCCAGATGAGCGCTGCCGATGCCCTCGCTGTCCTCCTTGATCCCATGAACCGCGTCGATTCAACAGTCACCGTGCTATCGGGTGAACGACTCTCTGTGATCAAGAAACGCATCATTGAGGTCATGGATGTTTCAGCGAATGACGTTGACGCAGCCTTCGCTGACACCGTCGGCATCGGTCTGCCCGCCGAAGCCAACGGCAGCGCCGAAGGATGGCTACACTTCGGCGAGTACGAGGTGGGTGAGGACGACACGCCAACGACCGTCATCGCCCGCATGGTCAAGGCAACGGTCGATGAACTCGACAAGCTCGGCGTACCCGCCGCGGACCGCGAGACCGTGCTAACCAAGGCGTCGATCGTCGAAGGTGAAATGGGCAGCAATAAGAAGTACATGCCACAGGTCGCCCGCGTCATCGACAATCGACTGGCCGACACCGAGGGAGAGACGAAGGGAGTTCTCGGCATGGATTCCACGACGCTGTACGGTGTTGGGAAGGAAGGCGGTCTGCCCACCCAGGCCGACCTGGACGCTGACAACCCCTACAACACTCGCCTGCATGCGGGTCTGCCGCCCACTCCGATCAACCAGCCCAGTCTTGAGGCCATTAAAGCCGTCTTGAATCCCGCAGAGGGCGACTCGCTCTACTTTGTGACCGTCGACCTCACGACCGGCGAGACACTCTTTGCATCCAATTCAACTGATCACGAGAAAAACAAAGAGAAACTGGTCGAATACTGCAAGACACACGCCGACCAGTGCAGCCCGCAGTCATGACAACGTGGGCAGGCGTCATCGGCTCACCGATCGCGCACTCACTCTCCCCGGTGATTCATCGGGCGGCGTGGAGGCAACTCGGGATCGCCGGATGGGAATATCGGCGGTGCGACGTCACCGAGGAAGCCCTGCCAAGCTTCATTGACAGGCTTGACGACTCATTCCGTGGTCTGTCCGTCACCATGCCCTGCAAGCAGGCAGTGATGCCGCTGCTTGACGCAATCGACCCGCTAGCGGTTGCGGTTGGAGCCGTGAACACGGTTGTGCCCTCGGCCGGGATGCTCGCTGGATTCAACACGGACGTCTCCGGCATCGCCTCAGCGATCCGCAGGGCATGCGACGACGCGGGAGTCCCAAAGCCGTCGAGTGCACTCGTGCTCGGCGCCCGCGCGACAGCCTCGTCTGCATTGGCCGCTCTGGGAGAACTCGGTATTACCAACACCACCGTGGCAGCTCGACGATTCGGTGGCCCGGGTTCCGTCATTGCTGCCGCCTCGCGGCTCGGCGTGACGATCGATCAGGTCATGTGGTCGGACACAGAGGCGGTCGCCGCCGCGGCTGCTTCGCGCGACGTCCTGATCTCAACTCTGCCCGCAGGTGTCGCAGATTCGCTTGCTGAGGTGCTCAGCCCCCGCCAGGGGCAGATTCTGCTCGACGTTGTCTACGCCCCTCGTGAGACGGCACTTCGGGCCGCCTATGAGCGTGCCGGAGCTGTCGTTGCTGAAGGGACGGATATGCTGATCTACCAGGGGGCCGCACAGGTTCAGTTGATGACAGGGCACAGTCCCGACCCGGAAGTTATGCGCGCCGCCCTGGAAGACGAATTAACGCGTCGAGCATACGCGGACAGGGGAGAGGGACGACCGTGATCGTCGAGTGGCTTTCCCCTCGCATCAGTGCCGACCTTTCTCTTGTGTCGGGATTCCTCACCTGGATCATCATCCTGTGGTGGCTGTGGCACTCCGGCTGGCGAGTCCAGCGCCGATATTTCATCGAGGTGAGTCAAAAGCCGCTCTCGCGTAACGCCATCGTGTGGGTGGCGGGCATCGTCGGAGCTGTTTTCTTCGTGGGCGCACAGATGCGTCCGGGTATGCCGTCGGTCATGACGGTCGCCATGATTGGTGCATTGAGTGGTTATGTGGATGCGCGAACGCACCGTCTACCCAACATGTATACGGTCGCTATGGGGCTTGGCGTAGTCATCGGAGCAGTAGTCGGATGCCTCATCTCTCCGATGTGGCTCGATAGGCTCTTAGGCTTCGCTGTCGGTGCGCTCATTTGGTTTATTCCGGTCGCGATCTTGAATCGTCTTCCGGGCGGAATGGGTGGTGGTGATGTCAAACTCGCTCCTGTCCTTGGGGCGATGGTCGGTTCCGTCGGCCTTCACGCTGCCGTTTTTGCCTTGGCGCTCTCTTTCGTATCTGCGGGTGTGGCGGCCCTGTGGAACATCGTCGTTGGCTCTGCGGGCACGAAATCACGTGTCGCAATGGGGCCGTGGATGATCGGTTCTGCGCTGGCCGGAACAATCGCCTGGGGCGTGGTGCCCGACTGGCTGTAGGCCAGTCTCACGTGGCCTTATCGTGGACCCGCCGGGACGGAGCAAGCCCGGGATGGGACAATGACACGGTGAGTATTTCGACGCCTTCGCATCAGTCCGAGTCTGTCAGCCTCGAATGGGGCCAGACGTGGCCGCCTCGCGACGTCTTTGCCTCCCTAGCCGCGTCCAGGCGTGTGATCCCTGTTGTGCGCCGAGTTCTTGCCGACGAACTCAGCGCGGTCGGTGTTTACCGTCAGCTCGCTCATGGCGACTACGGCAGTTTTATCCTCGAGTCTGCCGAGCACGGCGGCTCCTGGGGACGATGGTCGTTCGTTGGCGCATCCAGCGCCGGGGCTATCGTTGCCCGCGATGGTCATGCCCGGTGGGTGGGTGCGCACCCGCAGGGGGCGCTACGAGAGGGATCGTTCCTGGAGGTCGTGCACTCTGCGCTGGAGCAGCTTGCCGCCCCTGCAATCGAGGGGCTTCCTCCCATGACGGGTGCACTTGTCGGTTCGCTCGGATGGGGCATCATTTCTGAATGGGAGCCGACTCTGGGGGCGACTGCGCCGAAGGAATCCGACGTTGCCGATGCAATGCTTGTCCTAGCAACTGAGGTTGCGGCAATCGATCATGCGACAGGGTCGGTGTACCTGATGGCGATCGCGTGGAACCTCAACGGTTCGGATGAAGGTGTGGATGGTGCTTACGACTGTGCGGTTGAGCGCCTTGATGCCATGACGACCCAGCTGGCCTCGCCCATCGCTCCAGCTGTCCTAGGTGTAGGCGGCCAGAAACCCCCGGTCATTCGTCAGCGTACGGTACGTGCAGACTTTGAGGCTTCTGTCAACGCAGCCAAGCGCGCGATTACGGATGGGGATGCCTTCCAGATCGTGCTTTCTCAGCGCCTCGACGTCTCCACGAACGCCAGCGGTGTCGACGTTTACCGCGTCCTGCGCACGGTCAATCCCTCACCCTACATGTACTACCTTGACCTGCCCGACGATCGAGGTGGTCACGTCGAGGTCGTTGGTTCTTCCCCGGAGACGCTCGTCAAGGCGCAGGGTCGCCGCGTGTGGACGTACCCGATCGCAGGTTCGCGCCCGCGCGGTGTGAACTCAGCGGAGGATCACCGTCTTGCCGCTGAGCTTCTCGAGGATCCCAAGGAGCTCTCGGAGCATGTTATGCTCGTTGACTTGGCGCGCAATGACCTGTCGAAGGTGTGCGATCCGGCCACTGTTGAGGTCGCAACCCTCATGGAGCTTAAGCGTTTCTCCCATATTCAGCACATTTCCTCGACGGTGACCGGCCTGCTGCGTGCGGATGCGGATGCACTCGATGCCTTGGTGGCGACCTTCCCTGCGGGCACCCTCTCGGGCGCGCCCAAGCCTCGTGCAATTCAACTGATCGACGACTTCGAGCCGGCTGCGCGTGGCCTCTATGGTGGCGTTGTTGGTTACTTCGATCTGTCGGGGGACGCTGACCTGGCGATTGCCATCCGCACGGCCTCGCTCAAGGACGGTGTTGCCTCCGTTCAAGCAGGCGCAGGCGTGGTCGCAGAGTCGGTACCCGCCCTCGAGTATGAGGAGTCGCGCAACAAGGCTGCAGCCGCCGTTGAGGCGGTTGTGCGCGCCTCGACGCTGTCTGCACTGTCGTGAGACGCGCGGTCGGATGCGCCGCCCGGGTGTCCGTATTATTCGCTAGCCTTGATGGAGTCCAACTGTTTTCCGGTGAAAGGGGAGCGTCGTGAGCGTTCTCGATGACATAATTGCGGGGGTCCTCGAAGACCTGACAGAACGCGAGGAACGCGTTCCTCTGAGCCGTGTCAAGGAAATGGCTGCTGCTGCGCCAGAGGCGAAGGATACACTCGGTGCGCTACGCAATCGTGATGGCGCGGTCAAGATTATCTCGGAAGTCAAGCGTTCCTCCCCGTCGAAGGGCGCGCTCGCGCAGATACCGGATCCGGCTGCTCTGGCCTCGGTATACGAGGCCGGGGGAGCTTCCGTGGTATCTGTGCTCACCGAGCAGCGCCGTTTTAAGGGCTCACTGGCCGACCTGGATGCGGTGCGTGCGGCGGTTGAGATTCCCGTGCTGCGCAAGGACTTTATCGTGACTCCCTATCAGATCCACGAGGCGCGTGCGCACGGAGCGGACCTCGTGCTACTGATCGTGGCTGCGCTGGAGCAAAGCGTTCTTGTCTCGTTGCTGGAGCGCACGCGTTCGCTGGGAATGGAAGCGCTGGTTGAGACCCATTCGCGTCTGGAGGCACTACGAGCGCTCGAAGCGGGCGCATCTATTATCGGCGTGAACGCTCGTAATTTGAAAACCCTTGAGGTCGATCGCTCCACCGTTGAGCAGGTCATTGACGTGATCCCACAGGATGTTGTGGCAGTCGCGGAGTCGGGCGTGGCTACAGCGCACGATGTGTTCGAGTATGCCAAGTGGGGCGCGGACGCCGTGCTCGTTGGTGAGGCGCTCGTTACGTCGGGCGATCCCCGTGCGAGCATTCAGGACATGGTGAGTGCGGGGCAACACCCCGCGCTGCGCACCGATCGGAAAGCGCGCGTTGCCGCTGCGCGTCAGGAAGGACTGCGATGAGCGCTGAGAACTTTACCCCTGGACCGTACTTCGGTGATTTTGGCGGGCGCTTCGTTGCTGAATCGTTGATGGGGCCGCTCGAAGAGGTAGAGGCCGCATGGAAGCGCCTGTGGCGTGATAGGTCTTTCCAGGTTCGCTTGCGTGACTTGTTCGTCAATTATGCGGGGCGTCCGTCTCTGCTCACCGAGGCTCCGCGCTTTGCTGCTGACCTGGGTGGCGTTCGCGTGTTCCTGAAGCGTGAGGATCTCAACCACACGGGTTCGCACAAGATTAACAACGTGCTGGGCCAGGCTCTCCTGACGAAGGAACTGGGTAAGACTCGTGTCATTGCTGAGACGGGTGCGGGCCAGCACGGCGTGGCCACCGCGACGGCAGCCGCACTCCTTGGCTTGGATTGCACGATTTACATGGGTCGCGAGGACACTGAGCGACAGGCACTCAACGTCGCGCGCATGCAGATGCTGGGTGCTGAGGTCATTGCCGTGACGGCTGGGTCAGCGACGCTTAAGGACGCCATCAATGAGGCCTTCCGTGATTGGGTGACCAACGTGGAGACGACGAACTACATCTTTGGGACGGCTGCCGGGCCGCATCCCTTCCCCGAACTCGTGCGTGACCTGCAGCGTGTCATCGGTGACGAAGCACGCGCCCAGCTGCTTGCAACCGAGGGGCGTTTGCCCGATGTCGTTGTCGCCTGCGTGGGCGGAGGCTCGAACGCGATCGGTTCTTTCACGGCCTTCATCGACGATCCGAGTGTCGAGCTGCTCGGCTGTGAGGCCGCTGGCGACGGTTTTGAGACCGGGCGCCACGCCGCATCTATCACGGCTGACCAGGTCGGAGTACTCCACGGAGCACGCACCTTCGTCCTGCAGGAACGCGATGGTCAGACGAAGGCCTCGCACTCGATTTCCGCGGGCCTCGACTACCCGGGTGTTGGCCCCGAGCACGCCTGGCTTGCCCGGAGCGGCCGAGCCTCCTACATGCCCATTTCCGACGCCGAGGCCATGGATGCTTTCCTACACTTGTCGCGCACGGAGGGCATCATCCCGGCCATCGAGTCCGCTCACGCGCTCGCAGGAGTGCGTGCGTGGGCCCGCATGAAGGTCAAGGCTGAGGGGTCCTTCGAGCAGGGAGGTGAACCCATTGCCATCGTGACCGTGTCAGGGCGCGGCGACAAGGATGTGGATACCGCATCGCGCTGGTTCGGATACGGACATGCGAAGCTGCAGGTGATTGACCCCAGTGCTGGCCCGTCCGGCGTGGCCGTCTTGGATGAGAAAGAGGAGAAGTGAGATGACGCGAGCACCCCATAGCGCTGTCGCCATCGATGCGGCACTGGAGCGTGGCAACGCCGCATTGATTGCCTACCTGCCTGTCGGGTTCCCGTCCGTCGGCGACTCAATTCGTGCTGGCAAGGTCCTCGCGGACGCTGGCGTCGACGCCATTGAGCTGGGCTTTCCCTATTCGGATCCCGGCATGGACGGTCCCACCATTCAGCGCGCGAGCGTCGCGGCCCTCGAGCATGGCACGCACCTGGAGGATCTCTTTCACGCGGTGGATGAACTGACCTCGTACGGTGTTTCGACGACCTCGATGACCTACTGGAACCCTGTTGAGTGGTGGGGCGTTGAACGTTTCGCCAAGGACTTCGCAGCAGTGGGCGGTTCGGGCCTCATTACGCCCGATCTGCCTCCCGAAGAGGGCGCCGAGTGGGAGGCGGCCTCGGACAAATATGACCTTGAGCGTATCTACCTGACTGCGCCTTCGTCACCGCAACGCCGACTGAAGCTGATCGCCGAGCATTCTCGGGGCTGGGTGTACGCGGCGTCCTCGATGGGTGTCACGGGCGCTCGCGCAACAGTGGGTGAGCATGTCAAGGATGTCGTGGCGCGCACGCGTGCAGCGGGTGCTCAGCGAGTGTGCGTGGGCCTCGGCGTCTCCACGGGCGCGCAGGCGCGTGAAATCGGCGCGTACGCGGACGGAGTTATTGTTGGGTCCGCGCTTGTGAGGACACTCTTCGATGAGGACCTCGACCGCGGCTTGAAGGCGTTGAGTGCGCTGGCCAGCGAACTCAAAGCGGGTGTGAGTGGGGTCCGCGCGTGAGTGTATCCGTTGCCGCGGGTATCCCCTCTCCATCCCAGAGCGTGTGGTACCTCGGGTCAGTTCCGTTGCGTGCCTACGGCATTATTATCGCCGTTGGCATGGTCATCGGCGTGTGGTGGACTGCACGCCGCTACGTGGCGCGCGGAGGCAACGCCGACACGATCTACGATGTCGCGTTGTGGGCGATCCCGTTCGGTGTCGTCGGCGCGCGCCTCTATCATGTCGTGACGTCCCCCGAGGCCTATTTTGGACCCGGAGGCGATCCAGTTCTTGCGTTGCAAATTTGGCGTGGTGGCCTCGGTATTTGGGGAGGGGTCGCCTTTGGCGCTCTCGGTGCGTTCATCGCGGTTAGGCGGGCACGCGTTGCTTTCGGTCCGATCGCCGATTCGCTGGCACCAGCGCTGCTTGTCGCCCAGGCGATCGGTCGGTGGGGAAACTGGTTCAACCAGGAGCTTTTCGGCGGGCCGACGACCGTGCCGTGGGGGCTCCAAATCGACGCGGCGCACATGCCCATCGGCTACGCCGCGGGAACGCTTTTTCATCCTACATTCTTATACGAGAGCCTGTGGAATCTGGCCGGCGCCGCGCTCATCGTCTGGCTTGAGAGGCGGCGACGCTTTGCTGCCGGGCAGCTCTTTGGGATGTATCTAATGATCTACACCGCTGGTCGCAGCTGGATCGAGATGATGCGTATTGACGACGCGCACACGGTGCTTGGTCTGCGTTTGAACGTGTGGACTTCTCTGGTGGTCTTTGCCGTTGGACTGGCACTCTACTTGGTCGCTGGTCGTCTGGGTAGACCCCGCGAGGTTGTGTGCGTCGGTCAACCGGCGGAGGACGCCGGAGCGACGACGAGTGACATCGAGGAATCGGAAGACACGCAGCTTCCTGAAGAGGCTTCAATGCGTGACGGTGCTGGCGTCGAAAATCGTTGCGAGGCTGACTCGGAGGCAGAGAGGGAATGCCCATAAGCGATTCCATCGCATTCGCACTATGTCAATAGTCCCGTCAGCCCCTATTTCATGGGAATGATCACGTCGCGCGCGTCGAGTTCCTGAGGGGTCAGTGGGTGACTGGGCGGTAAACTTAGCCTCATGCGTCGAGCTAAGATTGTCTGCACTATTGGACCTGCCACAGAATCTCCTGAGCAGCTCCAGGCGCTGGTGGACGCCGGCATGGATGTCGCGCGTATCAACCGGTCGCATGGAAAGGCTGAGGAACATGAGGCCGTCATTTCGCGCGTTCGAAAGGCATCTGCGACATCGGGCCGCGCGGTCGCGATTCTCGTCGACCTTCAGGGTCCGAAAATCCGGCTGGAGACCTTCCAGGACGGCCCACAGGAGCTGAAGATCGGTGACACCTTCACGATCACGACCCGCGACGTTCCTGGAACGAAGGAACTCGTTGGTACTACCTTCAAGGGACTGCCCGGTGACTGTGCTCCCGGCGACCGCCTGCTCATTGACGACGGTAACGTCGCTGTCCGTGTTCTTGAGGTCACTGAGACCGACGTCGTGACTCGAGTTGAGGTCCCTGGCATGGTCTCCGACCATAAGGGCCTGAATTTGCCTGGCGTCGCTGTCTCTGTGCCTGCCCTGTCTGAGAAAGACAAGGAAGACCTGCGGTGGGGTATAGAGCAGGATGCCGACTTCATCGCCCTGTCCTTCGTGCGTTCCGCCAAAGACATCGAGGACGTTCATGCAATCATGGACGAGATGGGCAAACGCATTCCGGTCATCGCTAAGATCGAGAAGCCGCAGGCTGTTGAGGCCCTCGAAGAGATCGTGGAGGCTTTCGACGGCATCATGGTCGCCCGCGGTGATCTGGGTGTTGAAATGCCTCTTGAGGCAGTGCCGCTGGTCCAAAAACGCGCAATTGAGTTGGCGCGCATTGCTGCAAAGCCCGTCATCGTGGCCACCCAGGTCATGGACTCCATGATCAAGAATCCGCGACCGACCCGCGCTGAGGCCTCCGACTGCGCCAACGCGATTCTTGACGGTGCCGACGCAGTCATGCTTTCGGGTGAAACCTCTGTAGGGGCGTTCCCTATCGAAACAGTGCGAACAATGGCCGCTATTATCGAGTCCACCGAGGAGAATGGCGGTGAACGCATCGCTTCGATTCCCGGTTTCTTCGCTGATCGCGCAGGGGTCATCTGTGAGGCCGCCGCTCGTATCGCCGAACATATGGATGCCCGTTACTTGGTGACCTTCACCCAGTCAGGCACCTCGGCTCGCTTGTTGTCGCGTATGCGTCGACCGATCCCAATGCTGGCCTTCACGCCGCTCGAATCGACGCGTCGTCGCCTGGCCTTGTCGTGGGGCATCCAGACGTACCGTGTTCCCGAGGTTCGGCATACGGACGATATGGTGTGGCAACTCGACCAAGTTGTGCAGTCCGCCCGGTTGGCTGAGATTGGCGAACAGCTCGTCATCGTCGCCGGCATGCCGCCCGGCATCCCCGGTTCCTCTAACATGCTGCGTATTCACGAAGTTGGAGACGAGGCCGATTACGCAATTGGTGGGACTCGCTAAGTGTGAGACGCGCTCGTGGTGGGGTGCCGACTCGGTCGGCACCCCACCACTGTCGTTTGTTGGACCTTCTGTACATTCATGTGGACAAAACTAAATCGGTGGAATAGAGTACTCGGATACGCGTTACGACGTGTGTGGGTGCACCAACGACGGTGCGGCTAGAGCAGCAGCTTGCTGCGGGCGCTCAGCGGAATGCCAGTGCGATCAAAGCACGTTTCCGCGCGCCCACAATTGAAGAAGGAGGAAGAAATGAATACGAATATCCGGACCGTGTCGGTCCACGACACTCTGTTTGGCCGCGTGGCCAACAACTTGGAGGTCGCGCAGCTCTCGCGAGCCGTTGAGCCGTGGTTTGCTGACTTCCATGATACGAGAGTCAAGCAGGCGATCGCCGATCTCGACGAGCCGACCCGTAGGGGGGCGGCAGCTGAGTACCTCGGACTGGAGCTGAGCGTCGTCGCCTGAGAGATACGGTGGGGGCCGACAAGCGTTGCTTGTCGGCCCCCGTTCGTACGCGAAATATACTCGTATCAATAATGGTCACAGCGTCGCGTCGGTACCTGTTTGCCGGTACCATTAGTGACGTACTCCAATGGTGGTACCCCGAGTGGGATTCGAACCCACAACAAGCCGGGTTTGAGCCGACCGCCTCTGCCAGTTGGGCTATCGGGGCTTTCGCTTGTGCGAAACCCAGGATAGAGCAGCTGAGCACACCGATCAAACTGAGGAATATGACAATGACTGAACAGCAGGCTGAACCACGTCGCGTTCTCGTCGCTGAGGACGAAGGGCTGATTCGTCTCGACATCGTTGAGACTCTAACCCAGGCGGGGTTTGAAGTCGTCGGCGAAGCTGCCGATGGCGAAGAGGCTGTCGAGCTGGCCCTGGAGCTCGAGCCTGATCTTTGTGTGATGGATGTCAAGATGCCGAAGATGGATGGCATCACAGCAGCCGAGAAGATTTTGCAGGAACTTTCCTGTGCGGTGGTGATGCTGACCGCATTCTCGCAGACCGAACTCGTTGAGCGTGCGCGGGACGCCGGTGCGATGGCCTATGTCGTTAAGCCTTTTAGTCCCTCCGACCTGATTCCCGCTGTTGAGATCGCCCTGTCGCGTCACGCTGAGATTGAGTCCCTTGAGGATCAGATCGCCGATCTGACTGATCGCTTCGAGACCCGCAAGCGCGTGGACCGAGCGAAGGGACTGCTCATGAAGAACATGGGTATGAGTGAGCCGGAGGCGTTCCGCTGGATTCAGAAGACATCAATGGATCGTCGCCTCTCTATGCGAGAGGTCGCTGACGCTGTCATCAACCAGGTCGACGACTAATCGAATACATGAGTGTGAAGGCGGGGAGAGTCATAGGATCTCCCCGCCTTCACTGTCCCAAGATCGGTGCCCATCGAGGTGTCAGGCGTGCGCGGAACGCACCAGGATGCGATTGGTGACGCGTGCCACCGAAACGAGGTGGTTGGCCTCATCGCGGATCTCCACGGTGTGTACGGTCGAAGAACGACCCAGGTGCACCGCCGTCGCTGTCGCAGTGACGATTCCGCTGCGCCCGGCGGCGATGTGAGAGGCGTTGAGCTCGGTGCCGACCGCGTAGGCTTGCTTGCCTGGGTTTGTCTCGCGCGCGTGAATCTGAGCTGCGAAGGAGGCTGCGGTCTCAGCGAGGGCAGCCGATGCTCCACCGTGGAGGATTCCGGCGCTCTGACGGTTGCCGTCAATGGGCATCGAGATCACGGTGCGCGCAGCCGTGTGCTCGAGCACTTCCATGCCGGTGACTTCCATGAGTGTCCCTGGCCAGTGGGCACCCACCCAACCGCCCCGGGCGAGGGGATCAGGCGTGGACGCTATGGTGTGTTTCGTCTGGTGATCGTGTGTCATGGCATCTAGGGTGTCATGTGTGAGTGACACTGTGCTGATTATTGACGGCCATTCGATGGCGTTTCGCGCGTTCTATGCGCTCCCCGCGGATAACTTCGTAACTGCGACTGGGCAACATACGAACGCGGTGTACGGCTTCGTGTCAATGCTCACGCGCCTACTTCAGACGGAGCGACCGACGCATGTGGCGGTGGCCTTTGACGTGTCGCGGCACTCATTTAGGACCGAAGAATACCCAGAGTACAAGGGGACACGTGATGCGACTCCCGAGGAATTCAAGGGACAGGTGGAGCTGATACGGGAAGTTTTGGATGCGATGGGCATTGTGTCGCTCTCGCGCGAAGGCTTCGAGGCGGACGACATCCTAGCGACTCTGGCTTACCGGGCGGGCCATGAAGGCGCGACCGTCCTTGTTGTCTCTGGTGACCGCGATTCGTTCCAGACGGTGACGGATAACGTCACCGTGCTGTACCCGGGCGCGAGTCCTGGCGACCTGCGCCGAATGACGCCTGCGGCAGTCGAAGCGAAGTACGGGGTGCCTCCACAGCGCTACCCGGAGATTGCGGCGATTGTCGGGGAGACGTCGGATAACCTGCCGGGCGTGCCCGGAGTGGGGCCTAAGACAGCCGCCCAATGGATCAACAAGTACGGCGGGCTGGACAATCTCCTGGCGCGCGCCGACGAGATCGGTGGTAAGCGAGGGGCGGCCCTGCGCGAGCACATGGACGACGTCATACGTAATCGTCGCCTCAACCGACTCTTGACCGACATGGACTTAGAAGTCGGTCCCGCTGATCTGGCCCGGCGCCCGACGAACCTGGCTGCTGTTGACCGGCTCTTCGACTCCCTCGAATTCGCTCACCTGCGCGCAAAGGTCCGTGAGGTATCGGGCATCGGCATGAGGGACAGGCCCATTGTCGAGGCCGTGGAATCCTCCGCGTCTGAGGCGCAGATTGAGGTTCATCTCGCCGACGCCTCGTGTGACATCACTGCTTGGACCTCAGCGCGAGCGCCCCTCGCTCTCCTTATCGAAGGCGATGTACGCCCGACCCGCGGCGACGTCTCGCGCCTCGTCCTCGCTGGTACCAATGACGCGCTCGTTGTTGACCCCGCCGAACTCAGCCCAGCGCAGGAGCGGGCTGTGGCCGACGTTCTCGCCCAGGCCTCGTCCCTGATCGTTCACGACGCGAAGGGAACGAGACACGCCCTGGCGGCGCGCGGCTGGACGCTCGGTGAGGTCGGCTTCGACACGATGCTTGCGGCCTACCTTGCCCACCCCGATCAGCGTTCACACAAGCTTGAGGACGTTGTCTCCCGCGTACTCGGTCTCGTTCTTGAGGAAGAGACGCGTGCAGCTGACGCCCTCTTCGACATGGATGAGATCGGCGCCGGTCCCAGCGCCGCGCAGGTGCGCGCGGGCCGCCTGGCCGCCGCGCTCCACCCGCTGGCCCACAAACTGCGCGCAACCCTCGATGAGAGAGGGGAGACGTCACTCCTCGTCGACATGGAGATGCCCCTGTCGATTCTGCTGGAAGAGATGGAGACTATCGGTATCGCCGCGGACGCGGACGTTCTTGACGGTCTGTCAACTGAACTCGGCAAGGCCGTCGATGCCGCGCGTGAAGGAGCCTGGATGGCCGCCGGACGCGAAGTCAACCTCTCCAGCCCTAAGCAGCTTCAGGAGATTCTCTTCGACCACTTTGGCCTGCCTAAGACGAAGAAAACGAAGACTGGCTACACGACGAACGCCGACGCGCTGGCGGACCTGTGGGCCAAAACTGAGGAGCGCGGGGGAGCGGGGCACGACTTCCTCGGATTCCTCCTCACCCACCGCGATCGTATTAAGCTCAAGCAGATGGTGGATTCGCTGTCCGCCACCATCGCATCCGATTCCCGCATCCACTCGACCTTCTCCCAGGTTGCCGCTGCCACCGGACGCCTGGCCTCCTCCGATCCGAACCTGCAGAATATTCCTGCGCGAAGTGCAGACGGTATGCGTATCCGCGGCGCCTTCGTCGCGGGCCAGGGCTACGAGTCCCTCATGAGCGCCGACTACTCGCAGATCGAAATGCGCCTCATGGCCCACCTCTCCGGAGATGAGGCGCTCATTGAGGCCTTCAACTCCGGCGAGGACCTGCACCGCACCATGGCATCCATGGTCTTCGGCACGCCCGTCGCCGACGTCACCGGCGAGGAGCGCTCGCGCATCAAAGCCACCTCCTACGGCCTCGCCTATGGCCTGTCCTCCTACGGGCTGGCCGCCCAGCTCGGCATCCCCGTCCCCGAGGCGGCAGCCCTGCGAGAACGCTACTTCGAGCGCTTCGGCAAAGTCCGAGACTACCTCGAGGGCCTCGTCACCCAGGCCCGCGCCGACGGCTACACGCAGACCATGTTCGGACGCCGCCGCTACCTGCCCGACCTGCGCTCGACGAACCGCCAGCGCCGAGAAATGGCCGAACGCGCCGCGCTCAACGCGCCCATTCAGGGCAGCGCCGCCGACATCGTCAAAATCGCCATGCTGGACGTCGCCTCCGCGCTGAGCGAGGCCGGATTGGCCTCGCGCCTCCTCGTGCAGATCCACGACGAACTCCTCCTCGAGGTCGCCCCCGGCGAGGAGAAGGCCGTCGAAGAGCTCGTCCGGGCCAAGATGGCATCGCCTGTCACGCTGTCCGTCCCCCTGGACGTCGCCGTCGGCATCGGCGCGTCGTGGCAGCTCGCCGCCCATTAGGCGCCGACTTGGCGACGCACGCCACGTAAAGTGGCGCTACATTCGTCACATTTGCGCGTCCAAGGCTGCTAAACTGGACCGCGGTGCCTGGGGACAGGTGCATCCGCATTCGTCCGCAGGCGCTGGAACTGTCCATCTACTATCCAGTCCGTTTCGGAGAAACTACTACATGACCACGAATACGCCGCAGGTCGCTATCAACGACATTGGTTCGGAAGCAGACCTGATCGCAGCCATCGACGAGACCATCAAGTACTTCAACGATGGCGACATCGTCGAGGGCACTGTCGTCAAGGTCGACCACGACGAGGTCCTCCTTGACATCGGCTACAAGACCGAGGGTGTCATCCTCTCTCGTGAGCTGTCCATCAAGCATGACGTCAACCCCGACGACGTCGTTGCCGTGGGCGACCAGATCGAGGCGCTCGTCCTCCAGAAGGAAGACAAGGAAGGCCGTCTCCTCCTGTCGAAGAAGCGCGCTCAGTACGAGCGTGCGTGGGGCAAGATCGAAAAGGTCAAGGAAGAGGACGGCGTCGTTACCGGTACCGTCATCGAGGTCGTCAAGGGCGGCCTGATCCTCGACATCGGCCTGCGCGGCTTCCTGCCCGCCTCTCTCGTCGAGATGCGTCGCGTCCGCGACCTCGCCCCCTACATCGGTCGCGAGATCGAAGCGAAGATCATCGAACTCGACAAGAACCGCAACAACGTGGTCCTGTCTCGCCGCGCATGGCTCGAGCAGACCCAGTCCGAGGTCCGCACGAACTTCCTGCACACCCTCCAGAAGGGCCAGGTGCGCTCCGGCGTCGTCTCCTCCATCGTCAACTTCGGCGCCTTCGTCGATCTTGGCGGTGTCGACGGCCTGGTTCACGTCTCCGAGCTGTCCTGGAAGCACATCGACCACCCGTCCGAGGTCGTCGAGGTTGGCCAGGAAGTCACCGTCGAGGTTCTCGACGTCGACATGGATCGCGAGCGCGTCTCCCTGTCCCTCAAGGCCACCCAGGAAGATCCGTGGCAGGCCTTCGCCCGCACCCACGCCATCGGCCAGGTTGTGCCCGGCAAGGTCACCAAGCTGGTCCCCTTCGGCGCGTTCGTGCGCGTCGAGGACGGCATCGAGGGCCTCGTCCACATCTCCGAGCTGGCTCAGCGCCACGTCGAGCTGCCGGACCAGGTCGTCAAGGTCGGCGAAGAGGTCTTCGTCAAGGTCATCGACATTGACCTGGAGCGTCGCCGCATCTCCCTGTCCCTCAAGCAGGCTAACGAGGGCGTCGACCCGAACTCTGAAGAGTTCGATCCTTCGCTCTATGGCATGGCCGCCGAGTACGACGAGGACGGCAACTACAAGTACCCTGAGGGCTTCGATCCGGAGACTCAGGAGTGGATGGAAGGCTTCGACGCTCAGCGCGAGGCGTGGGAAGCTCAGTACGCCGAGGCTCAGGCCCGCTGGGAGGCCCACAAGGCTCAGGTCCGCAAGGCCCTCGAAGAGGACGCCGAAGCGGCTCCCTCCATCGAGGAGCAGGCCTCCTACTCGACCCCGGTCGACAACGAGGGCACCCTTGCGTCCGACGAGGCCCTGGCCGCGCTGCGTGAGAAGCTGACGAACAACTGAATCGGTCGTTGTGACTGAGCTTCGAATCGTCAGTTCACGTCAGTGAACGCATGAGTGGTGGTCCCCAGGTTTTCCTGGGGGCCACCACTTTTTGTCTGATTTCTGGCTGCCGCCAAGTCCTGCCTTATCCAGATCTTCGACCGGCCTGGTTGCTCAGCAATCTCGCACGTAATTCCCCTGCGAGTATTTCAAACATTGAAGTCGCTTCGTTGGAATTGCAACGTTTTGAGAGGGAGTCGAAAACTGACCGTTGTAAATTACGTGCGACTTTTGCTCGGGGTTGCGTCGTGGCCGCGGCGCACAGACAACGAGATCCCGCTCAACGAGACCCCGCTCGCCGATGCGCCGGGTTAGTGATTGATGGAAGTCAGGCAGCAGATCGCTTCAACAGTGCCACGTCCGCGCATGCGCCGACGATTGCGGCACAGAGCGTCGGCACGATCCAGCCGAGCTGGTTGGCTTGGAGCGGGCTCAACATGAGCAGGGAGTTGAAGCGGTCGGTGGCGACGCCGACCTGCGCGAGCGTCGTCGCCCCCGACCACGCGGCGGCCATCCACGCGCCCAGGCGGAAGGTCCAGGTCGCGGGCGTGGCCAGGCGGAAGGGATGGGTCACGATCGTCATGAAGACGACCGTGATGGCGATCGGGTAGAGGAAGGTGATGATCGGCACCGCGATCGCGAGCACCGACGACAGGCCCGCGGACGCCAGCACGAAGGAGATGAGCGTGAAGAGGATCATCCACGCCCGGTAGGAGATCGAGGGCAGCAGACGGTTAAAGAACTCCGACGTGGCGGCGATGAGTCCCACCGCGGTCGTCATACAGGCTGTGAGCACGATGAGACCGAAGACGATGTGACCCGGCCAGCCCATCGTCGAGCGCGCCGCATCGGCCAGGAGGCTCGCGCCGTCCGTGTAACTCTGCGCGTTGGGGATGACGTGTCCGATCAGGCCCAGGCCGACGTAGACCACGCCCAGGAGCGCACCAGCGATGAGTGCCGCGGTGGAGGTGCGGCGCACGACCTTGGCGCCGATGCCGCCGCCGGTGTGCCCCAGCGACGTGACGACGATGATGCCGAAGGCCAAAGCCGCGATGGAATCCATCGTCATGTAGCCTTCCAACAGGCCGGCGGCCAGAGGGTTGTGGACGTACTCGCCGGTGGGTGCGTCGTGCGAAGCCGGCAGTGATGCCAGGCAGAGAAACACGAGGAGGACGAGCAGGCCCAGCAGGATAGGTGTGAGCACCTTGCCGAGGCTGTCGATAATGTTTGTCGGGTTCCAACACAGGTAAAAGGCGATCCCAAAGAAGATCAAGTTGAAGAGGACCGAGGCGAGCACTGACTTCGTACCGATGACGGGCGCGATAGCCGTCGAGAAGGAGACGGCACCCGTCCGCGGGAGGGCATAAAACGCGCCGATGGACAGGTAGACCAACACCGAGAAAACGAGGCCGAAGGACTTTCCGGCGCGGCTGACGAGGTCGCGGATATCGGTGCCGGACAGGGCGATCGTGATGATCGAGATGACGGGGAGAGCGACACCGCCGATAAGGAAGCCGATCATCGCGGGGGTCACGTTCGAGCCGGCGGACGCACCCATGATCGGCGGGAAAATAAGGTTACCGGCCCCAAAGAACATGGAGAAGAGCGTCAGTGAGGTCGCGATAAGGACCGCGGTACCTGAGCGCTGGGTGGAACCGTCGTTGACTGTGTTCGTCACTGCTACTCACTGTGTTGTGTGGGGGCTTTAACAGCACCAATTCTTGCATGAGGGTACGTATACGCAACCGCAGGAAGGATACGCTGGTGCGATGACGACGTCACTTTCGTGCGGGCGATGCTCCGCCACGCTCCTGCGCCCCCTGGGTCCGGCTCGCACAGCGGGGCCCTCCCGCGTGGTCGCGGTCAGCGGTGGGATTGGCTCCGGTAAGTCCACCGTGACTGCCACCTTCGCTTCGTTGGGCGCCGTCGTCGCGGACGCCGATGCCATCGCGCGCGAGATAATGGAGCCTGGGAAGGGTACCCTCGCCGAGGTTGCCGCGCGCTTCGGGGCGGACCTGATTCGGCCTGACGGGACTCTCGATCGTGCGGGCCTGGCTCGGCGTGTGTTCGCGGGCGAGGGAGCCGAGGAGCGCGTCGCAGCACTCAACGCCATCACGCACCCAGCCATCGAGCGTCGCGCCTGGGAGATCCTGAGCGCTGCCCCCGCCGGTTCGCTCGCCGTCTATGACGTCCCTCTTCTCCTCGAGGGGGCAGGGGCGGAGCGTTTCGACGCCGTCGTCATCGTCGACGCCCCCCTCGAGGCACGGATCGCGCGCCTGGAGGGCAGGGGAGTGTCGCCCGAGGACGCGCGCGCCCGCATCCGCGCCCAGGCCTCGTCGCAGCAGCGCCGCGCAATCGCGCACGTGTGGATCGATAACTGCGGAAGCACGGACGATCTGGCGCAGGTGTGCACGCAGGTGTGGGAGTGTTGGCTGACCACCGACCTTTAGGGGGCCATGAACGAGGCTGGGGCGCACTTTCGCTCGCCGCGCACCCGGGCGGGTTCTTCGCGCGCCGCCAGGGCGCGGGCGGTAGCGTAGGGGAGTGAGCGAAACCCCCGTCATCCGCCAGGACAAGCCCTTCGAGGTCATTTCCCCCTACACGCCGTCGGGCGACCAGCCCAAGGCGATCCGTGAGCTGGCCGCTCGCATTCGCGACGGCGAGCAGGACGTCGTCCTCATGGGTGCCACTGGCACGGGCAAGAGCGCGACCACCGCCTGGCTCATCGAAGAGCTTCAGCGTCCCGCGCTGGTCCTGGAACCCAACAAGACGCTCGCCGCGCAGCTTGCGGCCGAGTTCCGCGAGCTGCTGCCCAATAACGCCGTCGAGTACTTCGTGTCCTACTACGACTACTACCAGCCCGAGGCCTACGTCCCCCAGACGGACACGTTCATCGAGAAGGATTCCTCGATCAACGATGAGGTCGAGCGACTGCGGCACAGCGCCACGAACTCCCTGCTCACCCGCCGCGACACGGTCGTCGTCTCCTCGGTGTCCTGCATCTACGGCCTCGGCACCCCCGAGGAATACGTGGCGCGCATGATCGAACTCGAGCGCGGCATGATCATCGACCGCGACGCACTGCTGCGCCGCTTCGTCGCCATGCAGTACGTGCGTAACGACATGGCCTTCACGCGCGGCACGTTCCGCGTGCGCGGCGACACGATCGAGATCATCCCCGTCTACGAGGAGCTCGCGATTCGCATTGAGATGTTCGGTGACGAGATTGATTCCCTCGCGGTGCTACACCCGCTCACTGGTGACGTGATCGACCAGGTCGACCACACCTACCTGTTCCCGGCCTCGCACTACGTGGCCGGCGAGGAACGCATGAAGAAGGCGATCGCCTCCATCGAAGAAGAGCTGGATGACCGCCTCGCGTGGTTCCGCGGCCAGAACAAGCTCCTCGAGGAACAGCGCCTGCGCATGCGCACGACCTTCGACCTGGAGATGCTCAAGGAGATCGGGTCGTGTTCGGGCGTGGAAAACTACTCGCGTCACATCGACGGGCGCGGACCCGGCACGCCGCCGCACACGCTGCTGGACTACTTCCCCGACGACTTCCTGCTCATCATCGATGAGTCGCACGTGACCGTCCCGCAGATCGGCGCGATGTTCGAGGGCGACATGTCGCGTAAGCGCACCCTCGTCGACTATGGGTTCCGCCTGCCCTCCGCGATGGACAACCGCCCCCTCAAGTGGGACGAGTTCACGGCGCGCATCGGCCAGACCGTCTACCTGTCCGCGACGCCCGGCCCCTACGAGCTTGAGCGCTCCGACGGGGTGGTCGAGCAGATCATCCGCCCGACGGGCCTGGTCGATCCGCTCGTCGTCGTCAAGCCCACCGAGGGGCAGATCGACGATCTCCTCGAACAGGTGCGCCTGCGCGTCGAACGAGACGAGCGCGTCCTTGTCACCACGCTCACGAAGAAGATGGCCGAGGAGCTCACGACCTACCTGGCCGAGCGCGGCGTCAAAGTCGAGTACCTGCACTCCGACGTCGACACGCTGCGCCGCGTCGAGCTTTTGCGCGAACTGCGCCTGGGTACCTTCGACGTGCTCGTGGGCATCAACCTGCTGCGCGAGGGCCTGGACCTGCCCGAGGTCTCCCTCGTGTCCATCCTCGACGCCGACAAGGAAGGCTTCCTGCGCTCGACCCGCTCGCTCATCCAGACGATCGGTCGCGCCGCACGAAACGTGTCCGGCGAAGTCCACATGTACGCGGACAACATGACGGACTCCATGAACGAGGCCATCTCCGAGACGATGCGTCGCCGCGAGATCCAGATCGCCTACAACAAGGAGCACGGCATCGACCCGCAGCCGCTGCGTAAGAAGATCTCGGACGTCACCGACATGCTCGCCCGCGAGCAGGTTGACACGCAGACCCTCCTCGAGGGCGGGTACCGCAAGGAGAAGAGCGCGCGCGACCGAGGTGCGGCTGCGACGCCTGCCGTCTCGAATCCTGGTCAGCGCGCGGAGGCTGAGCTTGCCGAACTCATCGAGGAGCTGTCTGCCCAGATGATGACCGCCGCCCAGCACCTCCAGTTCGAGGTCGCGGCGCGCCTACGCGACGAAATCGAGGATCTCAAGAAGGAACTGCGCGCCATGAAGCGCGCCCACTGAGCCGACCAGACGCCGTCGGCAGGCTCACGCGAGCACGCGGCGGCCTCGTCCCCGTGGCCCACGATTCGGTGAGCGACAGACGCCACTTACCTGGGTGAGCGCGCCCGTCGCTGTGTCTGACTAGACTAGAAGTGTTAGCGGAGGGGAGTACTCCCACCAACAGTGGCGTCGTCATCACGACGGCCCGCCCACGCGGCGCGGCCTCCGGCGTCACCGGCCAGGATTTCTGGCGGGAGGAGACCTCCGGTACCCGACTCGTACCGGAGGCCCCACGTATGCACGTGCACGCGCTCGCCTGGATCGTCCTGGCCGGCATCATCGTGACCATGATCGTCGTCGACATCGTCGGCCACGTCCGCACCCCCCACGAACCAACGCTCAAGGAAGCGACCTGGTGGTCCATCGCCTACATCGCGATCGCCCTGATTTTTGGCGGCATCGTGTGGGCGCTCTGGGGGCCGCAATACGGACAGGAATACCTGGGCGGCTACATCACCGAGAAGGCGCTAAGCATTGACAACCTCTTTGTCTTTGTCATTATCCTGTCGACTTTCCGCGTGCCCCGCAAGAATCAGCAGGAGGTCCTGCTGGCGGGCATCGTCATCGCGCTGGTGCTGCGCCTCATCTTCATTCTCGCGGGCGCCGCGCTCATCGAGAACTTCTCGTGGGTGTTCTACCTCTTCGGCGCGTGGCTCATGTGGACCGCAATCAGTCAGGTTCGTGAGGGCATCGGCGGCGACGAGGAGGACGAGGACTACCGCCCGCCGTCGATCGTGCGCTGGGTGTCGAAGGTCGTGCCCGTCACCGACGGTTTCATCGGCTCGCGCATGCTGTACCGCCACGGTGGACGCACGTATATCACGCCGATGCTGCTGTGCGTCATCGCGATCGGTACCGCCGACGTCATGTTTGCCGTCGATTCGATCCCCGCGATCTACTCGCTGACCTCCGAGGCCTACCTGGTGTTCGCCGCCAACGCGTTCTCGCTGCTGGGGCTGCGTCAGCTCTATTTCCTCATCGACGGCCTGCTCGACCGCATCGTGTTCCTGCACTACGGCCTCGCCGCGATTCTCGGGTTCATCGGCTTCAAGCTCATCAACCACGCGCTGTACACCAATGAGCTGCCCTTCATTAACGGCGGTCACGAGATCACGATGGTCCCCGAGCCGTCGATCGCCTTCTCACTCGGATTCATCGTGGTCACGATCATGATCACGGTCGCAGCTTCGCTCGCCGCGTCTCGTGTTCGCCGTGGAAGCGACGACAGCGCCGCCTGAGGGCGATAAAATTTCCCGGACGAATAGTTAAGAGGTACTCATGGTTATTCACCCGTGGGCGTGGGGGATCCTGGCGCTCGTCGCCATCGGACTCGTCGTCATCGACTTCCTCGGGCACGCACGCAACCCGCATCCGCCTACGGCCGCTGAGGCGGGCCGATGGACCCTTTTCTACGTGGGGCTCGCTGCCCTCTTCGGCGTCGGTATCTGGCTGACGAACGGGTGGCTGTACGCGCAGGAGTTCTACGCAGGCTGGGCGATGGAGTGGTCGCTCTCGGTCGACAACCTCTTCGTTTTCATTCTCATCCTCAAGGCGTTCCGGGTGCTCAGGGAGAATCAGCAGAAGGCGCTGCTGCTCGGCATCGTTATTGCCTTGTTGCTCCGGCTCGCCTTCATCCTGCTCGGCGCCGCGTTGGTCTCTCGCTTCTCGTGGGTGTTCTTTATTTTTGGCGCGTGGCTGCTGTGGACCGCCGTGTCGCAAGTTCGGGAGACTGCCCGGGGCGAAGAGGAAGACGAGGAGTACCACGAGAACGGCTTCATTCGTCTCGTGCGTCATGTTTTGCCGATTACGGATGGGTTTGTCGGTAATCGTCTCCTGTATCGTCACGGTGGGCATACCTATCTGACACCGTTGGCCGTTGTGGTGTTGGCTCTGGGGTCCGCGGATCTTATGTTCGCTTTCGATTCGATTCCCGCGATCTTCGGCATCACGCAGCAGGCCTTCCTGGTGTTCGCCTGCAACGTGTTTGCCCTAATGGGGTTGCGTCAGTTGTTTTTCCTCGTTGATGCATTACTTAGCAAGCTCGTCTACCTGGGTTACGGCCTCGGGGTAATTTTGAGTTTCATCGGCGTCAAGCTGATTTTGGAGGCGCTGCACGCCAACACCCTCCCGTTTATCAACAGCGGGCGGGGTGTGGAGTGGGCGCCCAACATTTCCGTGTCGGTATCGCTGGGCGTCATCGTCGTGACGCTGGCGGTGACTGTTGTCGCGTCTTTGATACGTACCGCGATGGATGAGGGGGATGCCCGTGAGCGCTGACGTGACGCGCCTCGGCGAGCGCGGCCTGAGTGCGGCAGAGGTCGCGGAGCGCGTCGCCCGCGGCGCGGTCAACCGCGTGAAGGACCGCACGTCGCGTTCCGTGGCGTCTATCGTTCGAGAGAACGTGCTGACGCTCTTTAACGCGATCATCGTGGGCGCGTCGATCATCGTGCTGTTGTTCGGTGACCTGCGCGACGGCATTTTCGGCGGAGTTATGGTGATCAACGCGGTCATCGGCATCGTGTCCGAGCTGCGCGCGAAACGCACCTTGGATTCGCTGGCGATTGTGGACGCCCCGCAGGCGAGCGTCCTGCGCGATGGAACCTTGTCGGTCATTCCGGCTCGCGACGTCGTGCTCGACGACGTTATCGAGCTGACGCTCGGCGATCAGGTGAGCGTGGACGGGACGGTCCTGGCCTCCG
Organism: Actinomyces bouchesdurhonensis; assembly: GCF_963540955.1. NCBI lineage: Bacteria > Bacillati > Actinomycetota > Actinomycetes > Actinomycetales > Actinomycetaceae > Actinomyces > Actinomyces bouchesdurhonensis. The sequence goes on along the minus strand of NZ_CAUTSL010000003.1, from coordinate 21,846 downwards.
CGGGCCTCGAGATCGACGAGTCGCTGCTCACCGGCGAGTCGCACCCCGTCAAGAAGAAAGAGGGCGACCAGCTCCTGGCGGGCACCAGCGTGGTGGCCGGTTCGGGCTGCATGGTGGCCACGGCGGTCGGCGAGCGCGTGTACGCACAGGGCCTGTCCGAGCAGGCGCGCGCCTTCACCCGTACCGTGTCCGAGATCCAGGTGTCGATCAACCGCGTGCTGCAGGTCGTCTCCGTCATGTTGCTCCCGGTTGTTGCGATGACCTTTTACTCGCAGAACCGTATTGCCGGAGGATCGGGCGGGGATTGGCGCGAGGCTCTTGTCTTGTCGGTCGCCTCCGTCATCGGCATGATCCCCCAGGGCCTGGTGCTGCTCACGTCGATGAATTTCGCGATCGGATCGGCGACACTGGCACGCCGGGGCGTCCTCGTTCAGGAGCTTCCGGCCGTCGAGGTGCTGGCCCGCGTCGATTGCCTGTGCCTGGATAAGACTGGCACGCTGACGACGGGTGGTATCCGCGTGCGCGAGGTCGACGTGGTTTCGGGGGACACGGAGGCGGTGCTGCGCGCCCTCGCGAGCGCCTCGAGCGACCGCACCAATGCCACTGCCGAGGCGATCTGGCAGCACCTGGGAGAAGCCGAGCAGGCCGGGGCCTTCGAGCGCATCGAGTGGTCCGTTCCCTTCTCCTCGGCCCGCAAGTGGAGCGCGTGGGGGACCGGGCGCGAGTCGTGGATCCTGGGTGCTCCCGAGTTCGTTATCGACGAGGCCGTGGCGACGAACGCGGTTCTCCTGGAGCGGGTGCGCGCCATTGCCGCGCAGGGCTCCCGCGTCGTGGCGCTGGTGCGTGCTGACGAGGCCGTGGTCGACGACGAGCTGCCCGCACGTCGGGCGGTGGCCGCCCTCGTGGTTCTGGAGGAGGACCTGCGTGAGGATGCGGCCGAGACGCTGGACTACTTCCGTTCGCAGGGAGTGCATGTGCGCGTCATTTCGGGCGACAACCCGACGACGGTTGGGGCGCTTGCCGCGCAGGCGGGCTTGACGGCACCCGACGGTTCTCCCGCTCGCCTCATGGACGCGCGCGACCTTCCTGAGGACCTGACCTCGGAGGCGTTCAACGACGCGATCGAGAGTCACGACGTGTTCGGGCGCGTGACGCCCGAGCAGAAGCGGGCCATGGTGGGAGCCCTGCAGGCGCGCGATCACTGCGTGGCCATGACGGGCGACGGCGTGAACGATGCCCTGGCGCTCAAGGACGCCGACCTTGGCATCGCGATGGGTAACGGCACGCAGGCCACGAAGGCGGTCGCACAGATCGTGCTCGTTGACTCGAAGTTTTCGGTCCTGCCCGGGGTCTTGTCGGAGGGGCGACGCATCATCGCGAACATGGAGCGCGTATCCTCGCTGTTCCTCGCCAAGACCACGTACGCGGCGGTGCTGGTGATCGTCACCGCCCTGGTCGGTTGGCGCTATCCGTTCCTGCCCCGCCAGTTCAGCTACATTGACTCACTGACGATCGGGATCCCCGCCTTCTTCCTGGCGCTGTGGCCCAACCCACGCCGCTACGTGCCCGGATTCCTGAGGCGCACCCTGTCGCTCGCGATGCCGACGGGCGTCATCTTGGCGACTACTGCCCTTGTCGCCTTCGGCATTGTGGATGGCCCGCCCCAGGCGCGTGAGTCGACGGCCGCGATCCTGTCCCTCATGCTAGGCGCCATCTGGCTGCTCGTGATCACTTCGCGGCCCCTGTCGCTGTGGAAGTGGGTCCTGCTGGCGAGCGTCATCTCCGCGACGGTCGGCGGCGTGCTCATTGCTCCGGTGCGTGACTTCTTCTCGATGGTCGCGCCCAACGGATACGAGTGGCTCGTTATCCTGTGCGTCGGTGCCTGTTCGGCTGCCCTCATTGAGATCGCTCAACGTATCTTCTACGCGCACCAGTTTGCTCGTTCGCTCCAGGAGTAGGGGAGCGGGGACGAGGCGAGGCCAGTGTCGGGTATCAACCCGGCCCCGGCCTCGTTCGCGACGTGCGATCAGAACACCCGGATGACGGGATTCCACTCGCGGATGAGGCGCGCCTGAATGACCTCAGCGACGTAGAAAGGATCCTCATTGAGGACGCGTTCGACGTCGGCTTCGCTCTCGGCTTTGATGAGAAGGAGTGCTCCGGGGACTTCGTCGACGAGCGGACCCGATGCGACGTTGATCCCCTGTTCGAGCAGTCCGGACAGGAATGCGCGGTGCCGAGGGCGGACTTCGTCCATCGTTGCGGCCATCGAGGGGTTGTACACGTATTCAACTGCATAGTATGCCATACGCATAACACTAGCCCTGATCCGCGCTTTTGCCTAGGGGGCGGATAGGATCGAGGGGTGCATGACAAGCTAATTATCCAGGGTGCCCGCGAACACAACCTCAAGGACGTGAACCTGCAGCTTCCTCGCGACGCAATGATCGTTTTCACGGGCCTGTCTGGGTCGGGCAAATCATCGCTGGCGTTCGATACCATTTTCGCCGAGGGGCAGCGCCGCTACGTGGAGTCGCTGTCCTCCTATGCGCGTCAGTTCCTGGGCCAGATGGACAAGCCGGACGTGGACTTCATCGAAGGCCTGTCACCAGCGGTTTCCATTGACCAGAAGTCGACATCGCGTAACCCGCGCTCAACCGTCGGCACAATCACGGAGATCCACGACTACCTGCGTCTGCTCTACGCCCGCGCCGGCGTCGCGCACTGCCCCGAATGTGGGGCTCGCATTCAGGCGCAGACACCCCAGCAGATCGTCGATCGCGTTCGCACGATGGATGAGGGCACGCGCTTCCAGGTCCTCTCCCCGGTTGTGCGCGGGCGCAAGGGCGAGTACCAGGACCTCATCGACGAGCTTCGCTCCGAGGGCTACACCCGCGCGATCATCGACGGGGAGGCCGTGCGCCTCGAGAACGCCCCGAAGCTGGAGAAGAAACTTAAGCACACGATCGAGGTCGTCATCGACCGCCTGGTTGTGCGTGAGGGCATGCGCCAACGCCTGACCGATTCCGTGGAGACAGCGCTGCGCCTCTCCGAGGGCCTGGTTGTCATCGACTGCGTGGACCTGGACGCCGACGACCCTGAGCGTCGCCGTCGCTTCTCGGAGAAGCGCGCGTGCCCCAACGATCACCCGCTCGCTCTCGACGAGATCGAGCCGCGCACCTTCTCCTTTAACGCCCCCTACGGCGCCTGTCCGGACTGCTCGGGCCTGGGCTTCCGCCTCGAAGTCGATCCCGAGCTGGTCGTCCCCGACGAGGAACTCTCCCTCGCCGACGGCGCGGTGATCCCCTGGAACTCGAACTTCAAATACCACAAGAAGCTCCTCGAGTCTCTCTCCAAGGAGCTGGGTTTCGCGATGGGCACCCCCTGGAAGAACCTTCCCAAAAAGGTCAAGGACGCTGTCCTGTACGGCAAGGACTACGAGGTCACCGTCAAGTTCCGCAACCGCTGGGGGCGCGAGCGCTCCTACACGACCGGCTTCGAGGGGGCGGTCAACTACATCGAGCGCAAGCGCGAGGAGACTGAGTCGGCCGCCGTGTCCGAGAAGCTCGACTCGTACATGCGTGAGATTCCGTGCCCGACGTGCCACGGTGCGCGACTGAAGCCTGAGGTTCTCGCCGTGCACATCGGGGACAAGTCGATCGCCGAGCTCTCCGACATGTCCATCTCGGAGGCGCGCGCTTTCCTTGCCAACGTCGAACTCGAGCAGCGCGCACGCTCGATCGCCGAGCCGATCCTCACCGAGATCGAGGCCCGCCTGGCTTTCCTCGTGGACGTCGGGCTCACCTACCTGACGCTCTCGCGCAGCGCTGGAACACTGTCGGGTGGTGAGGCGCAGCGTATCCGCCTGGCGACGCAGATCGGTTCCGGCCTCGTTGGTGTTCTCTATGTTCTGGATGAACCCTCCATTGGTCTACATCAGCGCGATAACCGCAAGCTCATCGCCACCCTGGAGCGCCTGCGGGATCTGGGCAACACGCTCATCGTCGTCGAGCACGACGAGGAGACGATGGAGGCGGCCGACTGGATCGTCGATATTGGCCCCGGTGCTGGCGAAACCGGCGGGTGGGTCGTCCACTCGGGTCCGCTCTCCGAGCTGCTGACGAACCGCAAGTCGCTGACCGGACAGTACTTGTCGGGCAAGCGCCGCATCATTGTGCCGCCGACGCGTCGCCCGATCGACAAGAAGCGCGTCGTGACCGTCAAGGGCGCGCGGGAAAACAACCTGAAGGACATCGACGTGTCCTTCCCGCTCGGCGTTTTTACGGCCGTCACAGGCGTGTCCGGCTCCGGTAAGTCGACGCTCGTCAACGGCATCCTGTACCGCACCCTGGCCTCGCGCCTCAACGGCGCGCGCATGGTTCCCGGTCGCCACCGCACGATTACGGGCATTGACCAGCTCGACAAGGTCGTGCACGTGGATCAGAGTCCGATCGGTCGCACGCCGCGCTCCAACCCGGCGACCTACACGGGCGTGTGGGACCAGATCCGCAAGCTGTTCGCCGAGACGCAGGAGGCGAAGGTACGCGGCTACGGCCCGGGCCGATTCTCCTTCAATGTGAAGGGCGGGCGCTGTGAGTCCTGCAAGGGTGACGGCACCTTGAAGATCGAAATGAACTTCCTGCCTGACGTGTACGTGCCCTGCGAGGTCTGCCATGGCGCGCGCTACAACCGCGAGACCCTCGAGGTTGAGTACAAGGGCAAGACGGTCGCGGACGTGCTCGACATGCCCATTTCGGAGGCCGCGGAGTTCTTTGCCCCGATCTCGCGCATCGCCCGCCACCTCAACACGCTCGTGGAGGTGGGCCTGGGCTACGTGCGCCTCGGTCAGAGCGCCACGACTCTGTCGGGCGGCGAGGCCCAGCGCGTGAAGCTGGCCTCCGAGCTGCAGCGACGCTCGACCGGCCGCACGGTGTACGTGCTCGACGAGCCCACGACCGGCCTGCACTCCGAGGACATCCGCAAGCTGTTGCTGGTCCTGCAGTCCCTGGCGGACAAGGGGAATACGGTTATCGTCATCGAGCACAACCTGGACGTCATCAAGAGCGCCGACTGGATCATCGACATGGGTCCCGAGGGCGGCGCGGGCGGCGGCACTCTCGTCGCGCAGGGGACGCCCGAACAGGTCGCGAAGGTGAAGGAATCATTCACCGGCCAGTACCTGGCCGAGGTCCTCGCGAAGGAGGCCGCGCGCGACGCCGCGAGCTCGCGCAAGTAATGGTTAGTATGGACCTCATGAATCCCGCATACGGTCTCTACGGCTCCTCTTATTACTGGCCAGCATGGGTCCACCTGATCGTGTTGGCGCTCATGGTGGTGTCGGGCGGCCTCGCCCTCAAGGCTCTCGTGGCCCACGGCGCCGGGCGCAGCCGCGTCTATGGGCTGGGCTGCGGTTTCGTCGCCGGGCTGGGCAACCTGTGCCTGAGCGTGACGGCTCATGCGGAGGCTCGCCACGTGTGGCAGCTGGGGACGGTCATTGCGATCTATGCGGTTGTGCTCGTGTTCCTGATCATGACGCTCGTGTCCCTGTGGAGCTCGGAATCCGGTGGCTTCGTGTGGGCGCGCGCCTTCCACATGTTCTTGACAGTCGGCGTCGTCGCCTCGGCCGCCCTGGAGATCGCGCGCCGAATGCTCTTCTGGATCCCGATGCCGGTCATCGGCGTTGCCTTCCTCCTCGCGCTCTTCGCCGCTTTCGTCGTGGGACGCAACACCGCGGACTAGGGAGCCTGAACGCATGAAGTGGCCCCAGCCTCGTCACTGAGACGAGGCCGAGGCCGCTTCATCTGTGTGGTACCCCCGCGCTGGCGGCCGGTTTACTCTTGGTTCTTCTCCTTGTTCTTCGCGGCCTCGCCCGACGCGTACAGGGCGTCGACCTCACCGGCGTAGTCGGCCAGGACGCGGCGGCGCTTGAGCTTGAGGGAGGGCGTCATGTAGCCGTTCTCCACGGTGAAGGCCGCATTCACGATGCGGTAGCGGCGGATCGACTCGGCGCGAGACACCGCCTTGTTGGCGCGGGCGATCGCCTTCTCCAGGGACTCGCGCACCTCGGGCAGGGTCGCGGCCTGCGCCGCGTCGACGACGGGCAGGCCGTGGCGCGAGAGCCACTCGGGCAGCATTTCTGTGTCCAGGGCGATGAGCGCGCCGATGTAGGGGCGGTTGTCGCCGACCACGATGATGTTCGCGATGAGCGGGTGCGTTGAGAGGGAATCCTCGAGGATCTCGGGGGAGACGTTCTTGCCGCCCGCCGTCACGATGAGTTCCTTCTTACGTCCCGTGATACGCAGGTGACCGCGATCGTCGATGGAGGCGAGGTCGCCGGTCTTGAACCAGCCGTCGACGTAGGCCTCGGCCGTGGCCTCGGGCAGGTTGTGGTAGCCCTTCGACACGGAGATACCGCGTACGAGCAGCTCGCCGTCGGGGGCGATCGTCATGCGGTTGCCGGGCCACGGGAAGCCCACCGAGTCCGGGGGGAAGTCCTGCGGCGTTTCCACGGAGATCGGTCCGGTCGTCTCGGACAGGCCGTAGCCCTGGAGGAGCGTGATGCCCAGGCCTCGATAGAAGTTCGCGAGGTCGAGGGCCAGGGGCGCGCCGCCCGAGATGATTGTGTGCAGGTTCGGGCCCAGGATCGCGCGGACCTTCGATAGGACGAGCGCGTCGGCGAGGCGGGCGCGCAGCTTCAGCGCGGACGACGGGCCGGGGGAGGGCATCGCCGAGGCGTCGGGGATGGGCGTCGTGTCCGGGCCGGGGCCGGCGACCGCGGATTCGGGCAGGGGAGAGTCCGCGTATGCGGTGGCCTTGGACAGGGCGCGCGCCTGCTTGGCTGCCCAGGAGAACATGCGTCCCTTCACGCCGCCGCCAGCCTTCGCAGCCGCAGCGTTGTAGACCTTCTCCATGACGCGCGGGACGACTAGGAGCATCGTCGGTTTAAAAGTCGCGATGTCGTCAACCAAGTTGCGGGTGTCCGGCGAGAAAGCGGTGACACCCTGGCCCGCGAGCAGGCAGTACATGACGAAGCGCGCGAGCACGTGGGCGACCGGCAGGAAGAGCAGGGAGCGAGACTTCGGATCGTTGATGAGCAGGGGCAGGAAGTCGTAGGCCTGCAGCATCGGCGAGATGAAGTTACCGTGCGTGAGGACCACGCCCTTGGGCATGCCGGTTGTACCCGACGTGTAGATGATCGTCGCTTCGTCGCCGAGGGTGACGGCCTCGGTGCGCTCGCGCACTTGTTCGACCGTCACCCCCTGCGCTGCGCCCGTCAGGACGCGCTCTGCGCCGCGATCGAGCGACAGAATGTGGCGCACGCCCTCGGTGCGCACGGATTCGACCAGCTCGGCCTGCTGCGTCGTCGCCGTGATGACGATGCGCACGTCAGCGTCGGCCAGGATGTGAGCGATCTGCTGCGCAGAATCCGTCTCGTAGATGGGGACCGTGATCGCACCGCAGGACAGGGCAGCCACGTCGATGAGGACCCACTCATACGAGGTCGGGGCCAGGATCGCCAGGTGGTCGCCCGCCTCGAGGCCGATGCCGATGAGGCCACGCGCGATCGAGTCGGCCTCGCCGAGGAACGTCTCCATCGTCACGCGGCGCCACGCGCCGACGTTGGATCGGCGCTCGATCGCGAACTGCCCGGGGTGACGCTGCACGCGCTGGTGGAGCATCTTGGGCAGGTTCATGTCCTCGGTAGCCTCGCGTGTTGGAACTGACTCCCATGAGCCATCGGCGAGTCTGCGTACCGTCATTACGGTCCTTTCGTGGGGTGAGCGCGGGGCGCTGTATGTGGGGTTCAGTGCTTCTTCAAGCGAGAGAAGAGACCGCGCTTCTTTGCGGGTTCCGCTAAGACTGGGCCTCCGTATAGTGCGTCGACCTCGTAGGCGTAGTCGGTCAGGACCTTGCGGCGGCGCAGCTTCATCGACGGCGTCACGTAGCCGTTCTCCACGGTGAAGGTTGCGTCGATGATGCGGAACTTTCGGATTGACTCGGCGCGGGAAACGGCCTTGTTGGCGCGTTCGACAGCCTTTTCGAGGGATTCGCGCACGGCGGGTAACTCGGCGGCCTCGGTGGGCGAGCACTGCGGCAGGCCATGCTTGGCCAGCCAGTCTGGCAGCATGTCTGCGTCGAGTGTGAAGAGTGCGCCCACGAAGGGGCGTTGGTCGCCCACCACGATGACGTTGGCGATGAGAGGGTGGGTTGCCAGTGAATCTTCGAGGATCTCGGGGGAGACGTTCTTGCCGCCCGCCGTCACGATGAGTTCTTTCTTGCGACCGGTGATGGTCAGCTGGCCCTTGCGGTCGATCGAACCGAGGTCGCCCGTATGGAACCACTTGCCGTCGGGCATAACCTCGGCTGTCTGCTCGGGAAGGTGGTAGTAGCCGGGCATGACGGACTGCCCGCGCACGAGAATCTCGCCGTCCTTGGCAATCTTGATGAAGTTGCCCGGCAGGGGCAAGCCGACGGTGCCAACGGGATTCTTGCCGATGTGCTGGACAGCGATTGGTCCGGTGGTTTCACTCAGGCCGTAGCCCTGGATGAGGGTGATGCCCATGCCCGCGTAGAAGTGGGCGAGATCGGTGGCCAGGGGGGCGCCGCCGGAGACGATGTAGCGCAGGTTGGGGCCGAGCACCGAGCGGATCTTCTTCAGGACGAGGGCGTCGGCGATGCCGTGGCGGATCTTCTTGAAGGGACCCGGACCGAAGGTCTTCTCGGACGCGAGGGAGTAGGTGCGGGCCTGCTTGGCGCTCCACGCGAACATGCGTCCCTTGATGCCGCCGCCCGCCTTGGAGGAGGCCGCGTTGTAGACCTTCTCCAGCACGCGTGGTACGACGAGGAGCACGGAGGGCTTGAAGGCTTGGATGTCCGGCAGGAGGTTCTTGATGGAGGGGGAGAAACCGAGCACGCCCTGGCCGGAGAGGATGACGTGCATGACGAGGCGGGCGAGCACGTGGGCGACTGGGAGGAATAGCAGCAGGCGGGTCTCGGGGGAGTCAATGACCTGGCCGAGTACCTGGCGGGCACCCTGCGCGGTAGCGATGAAGTTCGCGTGCGTGAGGGCCACGCCCTTGGGATTTCCGGTTGTTCCGGAGGTGTAGATGATGGTCGCGATGTCAGAGGAAGTTACGGTGGCGCGGCGTTTCTCAACGTCGTTGATGGTGACATTGGTGGCGGCTCGCGCGATCGCCCGCATGGCTCCCTGGTCGAAGGAGGTGACTGCGCGCGTGGCAGTGGGGGTGACCGAGCGTACGAGTTCTGCCTGCTGGGTGGTCGCAGTAAAAACGCGAGTGACGTGAGCATCGGTGAGGATATGCTCGATCTGGGAGGCGGAATCGGACTCGTAGATCGGGACGGTGATCGCGCCGATCGAGAGGAGGGCGAGGTCCAGGAGGAGCCATTCGTACGAGGTCGGGGCGAGGATCGCAATCGCGTCTCCCGCCTGCACGCCGAGGCCGATGAGGCCGCACGCGGTGTAGTCGACTTGGCGCTGGAGTTCCTTGGCAGTCAATGAGCGTGTAGAGCCGACGGAGGAACGCTGTTCGACGACGACCTGCTTGGGGAACTTGGTGGCCCGCTTAGCGAGCATGTCGGGGATGATTTCGTGTTCCCCGACCTTGTAGGTCGGCTTGATCGTGTAGGAGCCGTCTCGCATGCGCTTCATCGTGTCCTCCGGAATTGTCGGTTCAAAGACTGAACAACAGGTTCGATGTGAGTCTACTGGGTATTGCGCGGCCCCTGCGCCAAAAACGGGGCAGGGGCCTTACAAGTGACGACTAGATCACAGATCGTAGTACATCTGGTACTCATAGGGGTGTGGGTAGGCTCGCATCGGCGCCACCTCGTTCGTCTCCTTGTATTCGAGCCACGTGTCAATCAGGTCCTGGGTGAAGACATCGCCCTCGGTGAGGAACTCGTGATCCTCACGCAGCGCGTCGAGGGCGGCTTCAAGCGAGCTGGGCAGCTTCGCGATGTCCTGGTATTCAGCGGGAGGCAGCTCGTAGAGGTCCTTGTCGATTGGTGCGGCAGGCTCGATTCGGCGCTTGATGCCGTCGATACCCGCCATGAGGCACGCGGAGAAAGCAAGATATGGGTTCGCGCTCGGGTCCGGTACGCGGTACTCCACGCGCTTGGCCTTCGGGGATGTGCCGGTCACGGGAATGCGGATGCATGCTGAGCGGTTGCGGGCGGAGTAGACCAAGTTGATAGGTGCCTCAAAGCCGGGAACCAGGCGTCGGAAGGAATTCACCGACGGGTTCGTGAAGGCCAGGAGGGCTGGCGCGTGCTCGAGCAGACCGCCGATGAACCAGCGCGCCGTGTCGGACAGGGAGCCGTAGCCGCGCTCGTCGTAGAACAGGGGCTCGCCGTTCTTCCACAGTGACATGTGCGTGTGCATGCCCGAACCGTTGTCCCCAAACAGGGGCTTGGGCATGAAAGTAGCGGAATGACCGAACTCGAGAGCCGAGTTCTTGACGACGTACTTGAATTTCATCATGTCGTCAGCTGCGGTCTGTAGTGTCGCGAAGCGGTAGTTGATCTCCTGCTGGCCGCCCGAGCCGACCTCGTGGTGGGCGCGCTCAATCGTCAGGCCGACCTCTTCAAGGAGGCGGCTCATCTCGTCGCGTACGTCCGCGTACTTGTCGGCGGGGGAGACCGGGAAGTAGCCGCCCTTGACGGGCACCTTGTAGCCCATGTTGCCGCCCTCTTCGACGCGACCGGTGTTCCAGTACGCCTCGGGGGAGTCGACGGAGAAGAAGGTGTTGTGGGGGCTGACCTGGTAGCGTACGTCGTCGAAGAGATAGAACTCGGCTTCGGCGCCGATGAAGCACTGGTCTGCGATGCCGGTGGAACGTAGGTAGGCCTCGGCTTTGGCGGCCACCTGGCGAGGATCGCGTGAGAAGGGTTCGTCAGTGAAGGGATCGACGATTGAAAAGTTGACGACCAGGGTCTTGCGGTCGCGGAAGGGATCGACGAACGCGGAGGAGACGTCCGGGATGAGCTTCATGTCGGACTCGTGGATGGCTGTAAAGCCGCGCACTGAGGATCCGTCGAACATGAGGCCATCCGACAAAGCGGCGTCCAGGAATTCGCTCACCGGAATCGTAAAGTGCTGCTGAACACCGGGGACGTCGCAGAAGCGCACGTCGACGAGTTCAATGTTCTGCTCGGAGATAAAGGCTGCGACCTCTTCGTTGGAGGTGAACATGAACGTCCTTCTTTGTGGGAATGGGTTCTACTCATTGGTCAAGAATTAGTCAACTCGTAACCAAATACAGTATAAGCCCTCGGGTGGCCGCTTCGCGTATTAGTTTCACCATTCAAAGGATTCATGACATAGAGCACGCGCACACTGGGCATCGGGCGCACACAGCCACGGCCTCGTACCCTGGAAACGTGGCAGATCCTTCGACGTACAGGCCCCGCACGGGAGACATTCCGACCTCGCCGGGCGTCTACCGATTCTCCGACCCGGACGGGCGCGTCATTTACGTCGGCAAGGCCAAGAACCTGCGCAACCGCCTCACCAACTACTTCCAGGACCTGGCGAATCTGCACCCGCGCACCCAGCAGATGGTGACGACCGCGAGCGCCGTGCAGTGGACCGTCGTGCGCTCCGAAGTAGAGGCCCTCACGCTGGAGTTCACGTGGATTAAAGAGTTCAATCCGCGCTTCAACGTCATGTTTAAGGACGACAAGTCCTATCCCTACCTGGCGGTGTCGATGGGGGAGCGCTTCCCCCGCGTGCAGGTCACGCGTGAGCGCAAGAGGGCCGGGTCGCGCTACTTCGGCCCGTACACTCAGGTGTGGGCGATTCGCGACACGATCGATCAGCTCCTTCGCGTCTTCCCGATGCGCTCGTGCTCGGCGGGCGTGTTCCAGCGTGCGAAGGCTCAGGGGCGTCCGTGTCTGCTCGGTTACATCGACAAGTGCGCGGCGCCGTGCGTGGGGCGCATCTCGATGGAGGAGCATCGCGAGCTCGCCGAGGGGCTGTGCCAGTTCATGGAGGGGCGCACGGGCCCGGTGATCCGAGACCTGGAGGAGCAGATGCGCCAGGCGTCGGTGGAGCTGAACTTCGAGCGCGCCGCGAAGCTGCGCGATGACGTCAAGGCGCTGCGCACGGTGCTCGAGCGTAACGCGGTCGTGCTCGACGACGGGGCGGACGCGGACGTGTTCTCTCTCGTCAGCGACGACCTGGACGCGGCCGTTTACGTCTTCCACGTGCGCGGCGGGCGCATCCGCGGCACGCGCGGCTGGGTGATTGAGCGCGTGGACGGGGCGGGGGAGGAGGCGCTCATGTCCCGCCTCCTCGAGCAGGTGTATTCCTCGGCGTCGATGGACGAGGCCGGGGCGGGGAGTGCGGCGAAGGTGGCGGCGGTGAGCGTGGACGACGTCGCGCACACCCCGACCTCGGCGATCCCGCGCGAGGTACTGGTCTCGGTCGTGCCCGAGGATGCCGAGACGATCGCGCGTTGGCTGGGACAGGTGCGCGGCGTGTCCGTGTCGATCCACGTGCCCAGGCGCGGTCCGAAGGCCCAGCTTATGGCAACGGTGACGGAGAACGCGCGCCAGGGACTCGCCCTGCATCGCACGAAACGCGCGGGCGACATCACGGCGCGCTCGAAGGCGCTGGAGGAGCTGGCCGAGAACCTGGACCTGCCGGGTGCGCCCCTGCGCATCGAGTGCTACGACGTCTCGCACACGGGAGGCGAGAATCAGGTGGCTTCCATGGTGGTCTTCGAGGATGGGATGCCTCGTAAGGACGCGTATCGCACCTTCAATATTCGCGGTCAGGACGGCAGCGGTACGCCCGATGACACGAGCGCGATGAACGAGGTCCTCACCCGTCGCTTCTCGCGCTTGCTCGCCGAGGAGGCGGGCGTTGAGGGTGAGGACGAGGATGGCGTCGCCTTCGCCTCGGGTCCGATCGACGAGACGACCGGGCGTCCCAAGCGTTTCTCGTACAGGCCCGACCTGGTGCTCGTCGACGGAGGCCTCCCGCAGGTCAACGCCGCGCGCGCCGCCCTGGACGCCGTGGGCGCGGACGTGCCCGTCGTAGGCCTGGCCAAGCGCCTGGAGGAAGTGTGGATCCCCGGCGACGAGTTCCCCCTCATCCTGCCGCGTACCTCGGAGGCTCTGTATCTCCTCCAGTATCTGCGCGACGAGTCCCACCGCTTCGCGATCACCAAGCACCGCAAGAGGCGATCGAAGGCGCAGCGGCGTTCGGTGCTGGACTCCATCCCGGGGCTTGGACCCGCCCGCCAGGCGGCGCTGCTCAAGCATTTCGGCTCCGTGAAGCGCATGAGGGAGGCGAGTCTCGAGCAGATTGCCGAGGTCAAGGGCGTGGGACCCGCCCTCGCGGCTTCGATCCGCGATAGGCTTGCAGCATCGTCAAGGGAGGACACACCATGACCACGATGCTTCCGATGCCGCTTCCTGCGCGGGTGCTGCTCCTGGGCTCCGGCGAGCTCGGCAAGGAGGTGACGATCGCCCTGAAGCGCTACGGTTGCACGGTGATTGCCGCAGACTCCTACGAGGGTGCGCCCGCGATGCAGGTCGCCGACTCCTCCCTGGTGTTCGACATGAGCGACGGGCGAGCCTTGCGCGAGGTCCTGGATGCGGTCGAGGTCGACCTGATCGTTCCCGAAGTCGAGGCCATCGCCACGGATGAGTTGTCCGCCGCGGAGGAGCGCGGCGTGCGTGTGGTCCCTAACGCCTTCGCCGTCCAGGCCACCATGGATCGTCAGCGCATCCGTACCCTGGCGGCTGCCCTGCCCGGCGTGCGTACCTCCGCATTCCGCTTCGCGCTCAGCGAGGCAGAGCTGGCGGAGGCTCTCGACGAGGTCGGCTACCCTGCCTTCGTCAAACCCACGATGTCCTCATCCGGCCACGGGCAGTCTCGCGTGAGAGGCCCCGAGCAGGCGCAGGCCGCGTGGGCGCACGCCGAGGAGGATGCGCGTGCGACAACCGGTGTGGTCATCGTCGAGGAGGGCATCGACTTCGACTACGAGATCACCCTGCTCACCGTGCGCTCGTGGGACGCAGCAAGCTCCAGCGTCCTCACCTCCTTCTGCGTGCCCATTGGCCACCGCCAGGAGGACGGCGACTACGTCGAGTCCTGGCAGCCGATGGCCATGAGCGAGGAGGCGCTCGCCTCCGCCCGGCAGATGGCCAAGGAAGTCACCGACGCCCTCGCCGAGCACGGCAACGGCCCCTGCCTGGGCGTCTTCGGCGTTGAGTTCTTCGTGCGTGGCGACCAGGTCTGGTTCTCCGAACTCTCGCCCCGCCCCCACGACACCGGCATGGTCACCATGGTCACCCAGCGCCAATCCGAGTTCGAGCTCCACGCGCGCGCCATCCTCGGCCTACCCACCTCCACGGCCCTGGCCAGCCCCGGCGCCTCCGCCGTCATCAAGTCCGTGCGGGCCATCGAATCCCCGGCCTACCGGGGCGTCGCCACCGCTCTGGCAACCGCCGACATCGTGCGCCTCTTCGGCAAACCGATCAGCCGCGTCGGCAGGCGCGTCGGAGTTGTCGCCGCCACCGCCACCACCCCCAAGGAATCGCGCGTCATCGCCCGACGCGCCGCAGCCGCCATCACAATCAACGACGCTGCTTCCGCCAGCGTCTAACACAACCCCCGCACGCGAAGAGCCCGCTCCCAAGGAGGACATTATGACCGACCATGCACCCCACGGTGCGCCCCGCGCGACCGATGCCCCGGCCTCGTCCACGGGGGAGGAAAACCCGCGCACCTTCCCCGAGGGCATCCCCGTGCGCGACATGATGCGCGTCCAGTACGAGCCCCGCGCCTCCAACGAAGTCCTCATCATCACCGGCTACTCGGGAGCGGGCCGCACCGGCGCTGCGCGAGCCCTCGAAGACCTCGACTGGTACGTCGTCGACAACCTGCCCCCGTCGATGCTGCCCGCCCTGGTCGGCATGATGTCCAACGACCCCGCGGCAGGCGTCCACCGTCTCGCTGTCGGCGTCGACATGCGCTCACGTACCTTCTTTCGCACCCTGGACGTGACCCTCGAACAGCTCAAAGGAGCTGGCATCGTCTACCGCATCATCTTCCTAGAGGCCAGCCCCGAAACCCTCGTGCGACGATACGAATCCAACCGCCGCCCCCACCCACTCCAGGGCGCTGGCACACTGATGGACGGCATCAAAGCAGAGATGCGCCTGCTCGCGCCGCTGCGCCGCACCGCCGATGAAGTTATTGACACTTCCACGATGAGCGTGCACGACTTGACCCGCCGCATCCGCGACATCGTCGCGGGGGAGAAGCGACCGCTGCAGGTGACCGTCGAATCCTTCGGATTCAAACACGGGCTTCCCCTCGACGCTGACCACGTCGTCGACGTGCGCTTCCTGAAGAATCCCTACTGGGTCGACGAATTGCGGCATTTGACCGGCAAAGACCAGGCCGTCGCGGACTATGTGCTCTCCCAGCCGGGTGCGCGTGACTTCGCTCTCGGCTATGCCGACCTTTTAGCCCCCATGCTCGCCGGCTATCTGGCAGAATTGAAGCCATTCGTCACGATCGCCATCGGATGCACCGGCGGAAAACACCGCTCCGTTGCATGCGCCGAAGCCATCGCGCAACGCCTGCGCGAGCACGGACACTCGGTGCGCGTCATGCACCGCGACATTGGGAGAGAATAATGCCCTATCTTGATGCAGCTGGCTGGGTCCAACGAGGAGAATCCGGCCAGTCCATCGTTGCCCTAGGTGGCGGGCACGGCCTGTCCGCCACCCTGCGGGCACTTCGCCACATCACCCGCGCCCTGACAGCTATCGTCACCGTCGCAGACGACGGCGGCAGCTCCGGTCGTCTGCGCCAAGAAATGCCGATCCTCCCCCCAGGCGACCTACGCATGGCTTTGGCCTCTCTGTGCGAAGAATCAGAATGGGGACTGACCTGGCGTGACGTTATGCAGCTGCGCCTCGATACGAGCGGCCCCCTCAACGGGCACGCGCTGGGCAACCTTTTGATTTCCGGACTCTGGCAGCTTCTTGACGATCCTGTCGAAGGCCTCGACTGGGTGGGACGCCTGCTCGGTGCGCAGGGGCGTGTCCTACCCATGTCAACCACGCCGATCGACATCGAAGCAGAAATGAACGACGGGGGCCGACGCTACGTCGTCGCCGGGCAATCCAAGGTTGCCGTTGCACCCGGAACCGTTGAATATGTGCGTATCACGCCGGAAACGCCAGCGGTTCCCAGCGCCGTCATCGATGCAATCTCCGAAGCAGACTGGGTCGTGCTCGGCCCTGGCTCGTGGTACACCTCCGTCATTCCGCACCTGCTGGTCCCTGACATCAACCGTGCGCTGGCAACGACCGATGCGCACCGCGCGCTCGTGCTCAACCTTGCGCGCCAGCGCGGTGAAACCGACACGATGTCGACCGCCGACCACGTGCGGGTGCTGCGCGAGTATGCCCCGGCACTCAAACTCGATGTGGTCGTCGCCGATCCCACAGCATGCGATGACATCGACGATCTCATTGTGGCCGCCGAGGAACTCGGCGCCCGCGTGCTTCTGCGTCAGGTCCGTACCGGAGACGGTGCCCCTCACCACGACCCGCTGCGCCTCGCCGCCGCACTGCGTGACGCATTTGACGGCTTCCTTGGTGAGGTCGGCCAGACCGAAACGTGGTTACCTTAGAACCTGTTGCACGCTGACCAACGACATCACACCATAGGGAGAACCTGTGTCCCTGACATCAGACATGAAGGACGAGCTTGCGCGCGCTGTCATCACCACGCCATCAGTGGTGGCCGCCGAAGTGAGCGCAATGCTTCGCTTCGCGGGCGGACTGCACCTTGTTGGCGGACGCATTCTCGTGGAGGCGGAGCTCGACTCTCCCGTTGCCGCACGTCGGCTACGCACCTACCTTCATGCTCTTTACAACGCGGAATCCACCGTCGTCGTAGTCTCGGGTTCTTCTCTGCGTCGCGGCAAGCGCTACGTCGTGCGCGTCGTTCATAAGGCAGACGACTTGGCGCGCCTGACCGGCCTGGTTGACTCCATGCGGCGTCCGGTCCGTGGGCTTCCCCCCGTGCTTGTCGCCTCTGGAACCGCTGAGGCAGCAGCCATCTGGCGCGGCGCCTTCCTAGCTCGCGGATCACTCATGGAGCCCGGTCGTTCTTCTTCCCTCGAAATCACCTGCCCAGGTCCCGAGGTTGCGCTGGCGATGGTTGGCTGCGCGCGCAAGCTTGGTGCGCTCGCCCGTTCCAAAGAGGTGCGCGGCGCAGACAGGGTCTCTGTGCGCGACTCCGATGCAATCGGCACACTCATCGCCGCAATGGGGGCACCTCACACCTTCGAGGCATGGCAGGAGAGACGTGAACGTCGCGAGGCACGTGGCAGTGCAAACCGCTTGGCTAACTTCGATGACGCGAACCTGCGTCGTTCTGCACGAGCAGCCGTTGCGGCCGGAGCTCGCGTCGAGCGTGCCTTCGAAATTCTGGGAGATGATGTTCCATCTCACCTGCTCGAGGCCGGTACCTTGCGCCTGCAGTTCAAGCAGGCATCGCTCGAAGAACTGGGTAAACACACGAACCCTCCTCTGACGAAAGACGCCGTCGCAGGTCGTATTCGCCGTCTCCTCGCACTCGCAGACAAGGTTGCGCACGAACGCGGAATTCCAGATACGGAATCGGCCTTGACTCTCGAGATGCTTGAAGAAGATTGAAGTTTCCGCGCCTGTTACGTTCGTCCCAGTTCAAACGAGAATTAGCCCACGTACAAATTTCGAAATTGGGGTGTGACAGAGTCCGCTTTCGGGTGTAGATTAGGAACTGCTGGAACCGCAGAAACCTGCGGGCCGGGCTGGCAACCCGCACGCCCGGTTGCATCGAAAACCGTGCCCTGTGAGGGGCACGAGCAGGAGGAACCATAGTGACCACCCGCGTTGGCATCAACGGCTTCGGCCGCATCGGCCGTAACTTCTTCCGCGCCGCCCTCGAGCAGGGCGCGGACATCGAGATCGTCGCCGTTAACGACCTGACCGACAACAAGACCCTCGCTCACCTGCTGAAGTACGACTCGATCACGGGCCGCTTCAACGGTGAGGTTTCCTACGACGATGAGGGTATCGTCGTGAACGGCAAGCACATCAAGGTGCTCGCTCAGCGTAACCCCGCCGATCTGCCCTGGGGCGAACTCGGCGTTGAGGTCGTCGTCGAGTCCACCGGCTTCTTCACCGACGGTGAGAAGGCCAAGGCTCACCTGGACGCTGGCGCCAAGAAGGTCGTCATCTCCGCTCCCGCGAAGAACGTCGACGGCACCTTCGTCATGGGCGTGAACGAGGACAAGTACGATGGCGCTACGATGAACATCGTGTCGAACGCCTCCTGCACGACCAACTGCCTCGCCCCCCTCGCCAAGGTCCTCGAAGAGAACTTCGGCATCGAGCGTGGCATTATGACCACCATCCACTCCTACACGGGTGACCAGCGTGTCCTCGACGCTCCCCACAAGGATCTGCGTCGCGCCCGCGCCGCTGCCCTGAACATGATCCCCACCAAGACCGGTGCCGCCCAGGCCGTCGCCCTGGTCCTGCCCGAGCTTGAGGGCAAGTTCGATGGCCTCGCCGTCCGTGTCCCCACTCCGACCGGCTCCCTGACCGACCTCACCTTCATCGCGAAGAAGGAGGTCTCCGTCGAGGCCGTTAAGGCTGCCGTTAAGGCCGCCGCCGAGGGTGAACTCAAGGGTGTCCTCGAGTACACCGAGGATCCGATCGTCTCCACCGACATCATGGGCGATCCGCACACCTCGATCTTCGATGCCACCGAGACCAAGGTCATCGGCAACCTCGTTAAGGTCCTGTCCTGGTACGACAACGAGTGGGGCTACTCGAACGCTCTCGTTCGCCTCACCGCTCTCGTTGGCTCCAAGCTCGCCTGAGCGTGCTGACAAACCAGCCATGAGCTGATAGTGAGATGCCCGTGCACGCACGTGCACGGGCATCTCGCACATCACTACCGCCTTTATCCAATCGAAAGGATCCTTCGATGAGGACTATCTCCACCCTCGGCGACCTGCGCGGTAAGCGCATCTTGGTTCGCTCTGATTTCAACGTTCCGCTTAAGGACGGCGTCATCACCGACGATGGCCGTATTCGCGCGGCTCTGCCCACCCTGAAGACCCTGACCGATGCCGGTGCCAAGGTCGTTATTCTGGCCCATCTCGGTCGCCCGAAGGGCAAGGTCGATCCCGCTTTCTCGCTGGCCCCTGTCGCCGCGCGCCTCGCTGAGCTCTCCGGCGTGAAAGTTACCCTGGCCGCCGATACCGTTGGCCCCTCCGCTACTGAGACGGTCGCCGCCCTGGGTGATGGCGAGATCGCCCTGCTCGAAAACGTTCGCTTCGATCCCCGCGAGACCTCCAAGGTCGACGAGGAACGCGAAGAACTCGCCCGTGAGTACGCCAAGCTCGGCGACGCTTTTGTCTCCGATGGCTTCGGTGTGGTGCACCGCAAGCAGGCTTCCGTCTACGACATCGCCAAGCTTCTGCCCTCGGCCGCTGGTCTTCTGGTTCTCAAGGAGATCGAGTCCCTGTCCAAGGTCACCGGCGATCCCGAGCGCCCCTACGGCGTTGTCCTTGGTGGCTCCAAGGTCTCCGATAAGCTCGGCGTCATCGCTAACCTGTTGAAGAAAGCCGACATGCTTTTCATCGGTGGCGGCATGGCCTTTACCTTCCTGGCCGCACAGGGCTACTCTGTTGGCAAGTCCCTGCTCGAGACTGACCAGATCGATACCGTCAAGGGCTACATTGCTGAGGCTGCCAAACGCGGCGTTGACCTGGTGCTCCCCATCGATGTCGTCGTAGCCCCCGAGTTCGCGGCGGATGCCCCTGCCACTGTCGTTGAGGTGGATGCGATCCCCGACGATCAGATGGGTCTGGACATCGGCCCGAAGTCCGCGAAGCTTTTCGCCGACAAACTGGCAACCGCGAAGACTGTTGCGTGGAACGGCCCCATGGGCGTCTTCGAATTCGACGCCTTCTCCGGCGGTACCCGCGCGGTCGCTGAAGCCCTCTCGAAGGGTTCTATGTTCTCCGTCATCGGCGGCGGTGACTCCGCTGCGGCCGTGCGCCTCCTCGGCTTCGACGAGAACACCTTCTCCCATATTTCCACTGGCGGCGGCGCCTCCCTCGAACTCCTCGAAGGCAAGGTCCTGCCCGGTATCGCAGTTCTGGAGGACTGACTCATGGCACGTACCCCCCTCATGGCTGGCAACTGGAAGATGAACCTCGATCACCTCGAGGCCAATCATCTCGTCCAGGGCCTGGCAATGGCGCTGTCCGACGCGGGACACGACTACTCCAAGTGCGAGGTCCTGGTCATCCCGCCGTTTACCGACATTCGTACCGTCCAGACCATCGTTGACGCCGACGAGCTGGGCATCAAGTATGGTGCACAGGATGTGTCGATCCACGACAACGGCGCATACACCGGTGAAATCTCCACTGAGATGCTTAGCAAGCTTGGTGTGACCTACGTCGTGATGGGTCACTCTGAGCGTCGTGAGTACCACAATGAGTCCGACGAGCTGGTTGGCGCGAAGGCGCGTAAGGTCTTCGACGCTGGCATGACTCCGATTCTGTGCTGCGGCGAGGCCCTCGAGGTCCGTAAGGCTGGCACCTACGTCGAGTTCGTGCTCGGCCAGATCCGCGCCGCACTCGCCGGTTGGAAGGCCGAAGAGGTAGCAAAGATCGTCATCGCCTACGAGCCCATTTGGGCTATTGGCACAGGCGAGACTGCCTCTGCGCAGGACGCACAGGAAGTGTGCGGCGCCATCCGAGCGGCGCTCGCCGAGGACTTCGGCACCGAGACGGCCGAGGCGACCCGCATTCTGTACGGCGGCTCTGCGAAGCCCGGTAACATCAAGGAACTCATGGCCCAGCCCGACGTTGACGGTGGTCTCGTCGGCGGCGCTTCCCTGAAGGCTGATTCCTTCGCCGCGATGGCGAACTTCTATGCCTGAGTGGTGACAACGTTCTAGTTGGCACACCTTAACTGGGCTGCCAAGCAGACGTGGTGCGGGGCCATCCGGCGAGTGCCGGTTGGCCCCGCCGTCATTCTCCGTTACACTTGCTATGTACGTGCCCCGGATCGGGGCGTGACCGCGATAGAAGTTGGACCCACCGTGACCATTCTGAATAACGTGCTGATCGTGCTCATTTTCCTGACCAGCATCTTGCTGACCCTGACCATCCTGATGCACAAGGGACAGGGCGGCGGCTTGTCGGATATGTTCGGTGGCGGTATTTCTTCATCGGCGGGTTCCTCCGGCGTTGCCGAGCGCAACCTGAATCGCATTACATTGGGGACCTTGCTGGTGTGGCTCGTGTGTATCATCAGTTTCGCGCTGCTCGCGAAGTTCGGCTCCTAATCCGTTCATCGTTCAAGACGTCGTGCTTTGGCCCCCGCTTTCGTGTGGGGGCCATTTTCTTGTGGTTGTACCCCGCGAATCCCGTCGGTTTCGGATTAAAGGGGCTCTTCGCATTTTGGGGTTCTTCATAGTTGGGTGTGGGTGGAGGCGTCTAGGCCTCCTGCGATGAGGAGCATTCGGAGTTGGTCGTTGGTGGGGTTGCGGTAGCCTCTGGCGGTGCGTCTGCCCAGCTCGATAATGTCCGTTGATGGCTTCTGTGGGGCCGTTGCTGCCTCCGCTTGTGTCGAAGTAGGCGTCGAGTGTGTCCTTCCACTTGCGTAGGGTTCGGCCCGGGCGAGCGATCTCGGGGATGGGGCAGGCTGGTAGGCGCTGGATGAGACGAGCGGCCAGGCGTTGGCCTTGGGCGGGTGTGTCTTGGTGGAAGACCTCGCGCACTT
>NZ_CAUTSL010000002.1:0-81398 GCF_963540955.1 Actinomyces bouchesdurhonensis | reverse complement strand
AAGTCTGAACGATTCAGACGGGGAAAGTCACTTAAGGGTGACCTTGCCGCCGGCCTCTTCGATCTCAGCCTTGGCCTTCTCGGCGTCTTCCTTCTTCGCGGCGGGGAAGATGGTGGAGGGCGCGGAGTCAACCAGGTCCTTGGCTTCCTTCAGGCCCAGGCCGGCCAGGTTCTTGACGACCTTGACGACGGCGATCTTCTTGTCACCGGCGGACTCGAGGACGACCTCGAACTCGTCCTTCTCTTCCTCGGCGGGGGCGTCGGCGGCCGGGGCGGCAACGGCGACGGCTGCGGGGGCAGCTGCCTCAACGTCGAAGGTCTCCTCGAAGAGCTTCACGAAGTCGGAGAGCTCGATGAGGGTCATTTCCTTGAAAGCTGCGATGAGCTCGTCATTGGAGAGCTTAGCCATGAGTGGCATCCTTCCTAATTGGCCTGCACGAGTGCAGATTGTTGGTTTGTTTCACGCAGCCGTGGCGGCGTGGAACATGGCCTGTCTCGTCAGGCCGCCTCGCTCTGCTTTTCGCGCAGAGCATCGATGGTGCGCACTGCCTTGACGGGCAGAGCGTTGAATGCGAACGCCGCCTGACCAATCTTGGCCTTGAGGACGCCTGCGGCCTTGGCCAGCAGGACCTCGCGGGACTCGAGATCGGCAAGCTTCTTGACACCCTCGGCGCTCAGGGGAGCGCCGTCCATCGCGCCGGACTTCAGCACGAGGGCGGGGTTGTCCTTAGCAAAATCACGCAGGGTCTTGGCGGCCTCAACGGGCTCGCCGGAGACGAAAGCGATGGCCGTGGGACCCTTGAGGTCCTCAGCCAGGAAGTCGAGGCCGACCTCCTTGGCCGCCAGGCGCGCCAGCGTGTTCTTTGCCACGGCGTAGGTCGCGTTCTCGCCCAGGCCGCGACGCAGCTGCTTGAGCTGGCCGACGGTCAGGCCGCGGTACTCGGTCAGCAGGACAGCGTCGGCTGCGCGGAAACGCTCCACGAGCTCGGCAACTGCTGCCACCTTGTCGGACTTCGCCATGGTCCTCCTTCCAGATACGTGACCGCAGGTAAGAAAAAACCCGACACGCAGGTTCGTGTCGGGCGCATGCTCGAATGCCGCGCGGGGCGGCTCACTCACCTGCGTTGGATTTTCCTCCACTAGCGTGGACACCAACGGTCTTCGGCACGGATCAGCTTAACAGGGCGGTTACCTGCGTGCAAGCATGGCGTCGCGTTTCACAGACGAGGCCGGGGCTGGCTTGCGGGGCACCACGGGACGGATGCGCCTGGCTTGGCTCAGGGCGGAGCGCCTGGTATCCGACACGCGAAACAGTGTTCGCCGTCCGGTGATGCGCATTGGGGGCCCCGGCCTCGCGTTGGATCCCCGGCCTCGCGGCGTGATAGCCGTCAGACGAGCCTCCACCCCGCGGCCCGCGAGCGCGCGTCCCAGAACGCCCGGTACTGGCCGCCCACCTGCGAGTAAAGCGCAGCGTGCGTGCCGATCTGGGCGACGCGACCGTCCTCGTCGAGGACGACGATCTGGTCGGCTGCCGTGATCGTGTCGAGCTTGTGGGCGATGACGATGAGGGTCGCGTCGCGTCGCAGGGCGGCCATGGCGTCGGTGATGCGCGATTCATTCTCGGGGTCGAGGGCGCTCGTGGCCTCGTCGAAGAGGACGACGGGCGCGGCTTTCAGGAGCGCGCGGGCGATGGAGACGCGCTGGCGTTCCCCTCCGGAGAGCGCGCGCCCGCCCTCGCCGACGGGGGTGTCCCAGCCGTGCGGCAGGCGCTCGACGATTTCGCTCACTCCGCTCAGGCGCGCCGCTTCTTCGATGTCCGCTCGGCTCGCGTCGGGGTTGCCGACGCGCACGTTGGCTTCGAGGGTGTCGTCGAAGAGGTAGACGTCCTGGAAGACGAGGGACAGCTGTGCCATGAGGTCGGCGGTGTCCCAGTCGCGCACGTCGCGCTCGCCCACGCGCACGCTTCCCGCGTCCACGTCGTAGAAGCGCGCGATGAGGCGCGCGATCGTGGTCTTGCCGCAGCCGGAGGGGCCAACGATCGCGGTCATGGTTTCGGGCTCGACGCGGAAGGACACCCCTTGCAGGACGGGGTGGTCGGCCTCGTAGGAGAAGGACACGTCCTGAAGGGTTACGGACGCTCCCGACGAGGCCGGGGCCTCGTCCGCGCGTCGCACGCCCTTGGGGGCGGGCAGTTCGGGGGCGGAGAGGATCTCGTGGCTGAGGTCGAGGACGGGGCGCCGGGTTTCGAACGCGGAGGTGAGCATCCCAATACTGACGAGGATCTGCGTGAAGCGCAGGAGCAGACCGATGGAGACGATGGCCTCTACGGGGCTGACGCTGCCGGCGACCGCGAGCATCCCAATCGCAACAATCAGTGACACAACGACCACCTGAGCGGCCATCCCATTGACAACCTGACCGAGGGTTTCACGCATCAGTGAGCGCCGCGCGGCCACCCCGTAGGCGTCTTCGGCCCGTTGGAGGGGTTCGTAGGAGGCGGAGCGCCCGCACGCGCGCAGCGCCCCCTGCTTCGTCGCGTATTCGACGATGCGGTGAGACAGCTCGTGGGCGGGCGGCTCCTTCAGCGCGGACCCCGACTGCAGGCATCGGCGAGCCACCCACACTCCCCCTGCGACGATCGGAATAGCGACCAGGCACACCAGCCCGAGGACCGGCGAAAACACGGTGATTCCGACGAGCATCGTCGCCGAGGTGACAATCGCGGCGATCAGGGGCGAATACATGTGCGCGAACATCTCACCCAGCAGCAATAGTTCGCGAGAAACCAGGCGTGACATCTTTCCGGCCGTGTCTGCGCGGAAAGACCCGAGCGGCAGGGATGCGACCTTGTTGCCGATCGTGCGGTGCATGTTGGATAGGAAGTCGAGAGCCACCGAGAAGGACCGCATAGACAACACATACTCGGTAATGAACGAGGCGAGGGCGCACCCGGCCAGCACCGCGAGCCACGCGCTCAGAGGCATCCCCCACGCGCTTTGTCCTGAAGTGAGGGCAATCGCGACCGGGATGAACGCGATCAAGGATAAACCTCTCACCGCGCCAACGATGCAGGAAAGCACCGTCACCTGAATGAAACTAGCGTGTCCCGCAGCAGAGAGCGGTTCGCGCAGGCGCGATACAAGCTCAAACATGTCAGTGTCCTTTCACTGCGCTCATGCGACGCATGTACGGGTGGTCGGCGAGCTGGTCGGGCGTGCCCAGCGCGATGAGACGACCAGCGTCGAGGATGGCGATCTGGTCGACGCCGGCGATCGAGGCGGCACGGTGCGCGATGACCAGGACCGTCTTGCCCTGGACGAGGCGGGTAAGCGCCGCCTGAATATCGGCTTCGGCTTCCGGATCGGTGAAGGCCGTGGCCTCGTCGAGGACGAGGATGGGCGCATCGACGAGGAGAGCCCGGGCGATTGCGATGCGTTGCGCCTGACCGCCCGAGGGGTGGGCGTCCTCCCCGATGACGGCGTCGAGGCCTCGGGGCAGGGAACGCAGGTAGTCGTCGATGTGCGCGGCCCCGGCGGCAGCCCACACCGCTTCGTCGCTGGCGCCCGGGACTCCGAGCGCGATGTTGTCACGCACGGAGATGTCGAGGAGTTGCGGGTCCTGGAGGACGAAGGAGACGCGGCGGTAGAGGACGTCCGCGGCGATGTCGCGCGCGTCGACCCCGCCGATGCGCACGCTTCCACGGTCCGGGTCGGCGAAGCGCGCGACCAGCGTCGCCAGCGTCGATTTTCCCGAGCCGGAGGAGCCGACGAGTGCGGTCACCGATCCCTCGGGGATCGTCAGGCTCACGTCGTCCAGCGCGAGAGTTTCACCGTAGGAGAAGGACACGCCGTCGATCTCAATGTCTGCTCCGCGTGGCTCTGCTCTCCCTTCGACGGGCAGGGGCGTAACAGAAAGCAGGTGAACAATTCGCAACGATGCAGCACCCGCGATCTGGTAGCTCCAGGCCGTCGTCCCCAGCACCTCGATGGCCGCCGGGATGACGAGACCGATGAGCGCGCAGGTGATGACCTGGACCGGACTGACGATCCCCGCCGCCGCGAGCGCGCAGCCCCCCGCGCTCGAGATGAGCAGGATCAACGAGGGAGACACACTGGCCTGCCCCAGTGCGGAGCCCCTGAGCATGGGTTCGCACCAGTCGCGATAGAAACGCGAGAAGTCCTCGGCGGCCCGAGTGAATCGCTCGTGTGAGCGCCCCACGGTCCCGAACGCCTTGACGACGCTGATGCCGGACACGAACTCGACCATGGTGGCTGACACCTTGGAGAGGTGTCTGTCCATCTGCGCGGTCTTCTCACCCATGCCTCGCAGCATCCACGCATATATCAGGCAATAGATGGGCATGGTGGCGATCGAGAGGAGCCCGAGCCGCCAGTCGACGACGAACGCGTAGATGAGCAAGGACAGGGGCGCGCTGATTGCGGCCGTCGATTCGACGGGCGCGTGCGCGATGACCGTGTGCACGTCGTGCGTGTCGTCCTGGATGGCCTTGCGCACGGCCCCCGAGTTCGTCGATGTGAACCAGGCGAGAGGCGCGGCGGCGAGGACACTGACCATGCGGGAGCGCACGATGTGTCCGAAACGCACGTCCGCGAAGTGGGTGATGGCCAAGGCGACGAAGTAGATCCCGTAACGCACGCCGAACGCGCCGATCAGCCACATGAGCAGTGTCATTACCTCGGTGCGGTCGGGTGCTCCCCCCGAGCGAGCCGCAGCCAGCAGCACCTCCCCGAGCTGGACGAGGACGACGTAGGGGGCGACCGCGAGCGCACCGTAGAGGAACCCGAGCACTCGGGCGACCATCATGGCGCCACGGATGGGGGCGGTCAGCTCCTTGAAGGCGCGCTGGCCCGCCAGGTGAGCCGCGCGCGGATCCTCAGCGCGAGTCTTGTCGGTATGTGGGTCATTCGGGGACGAGGCCGTGGCGTCCTCGCGCTCGTCGGTGTCGGTCATTGGTGGTCTCCTTCGCGGGCGCGCTTGGTGCCCGTCGGCGTGAGTGTGATGAGTCGGTCCGCGCAGGCCGAGGCGAACTCGCCGTCGTGGGTGACGACGATGACGGCCGCTCCTTCGTTCGCAATGCGGCGCAGGGTGGACGTGATGGAGGTGAGGTGTCGGGCGTCGACCCCCGACGTTGGTTCGTCGAGAATGACGACCGGACGCCCGGTGGCGCGAGCAGCCGCGATGACGAGGCGTTGTTTCTGCCCGCCCGACAGGCTGAGGGGGTGGCGCTCTCCCAGGTGCGCGAGGTCGAAGTCGGCGAGGAGTTTCTCCCCGGCCTCGCCGCTGGCCTGCGACGCGCCGACCGTCAGCTCGCCCGCTAGCGTGTCGGAGAACAGCTGACGTCCGGTGTCCTGCATGACGAGCGCGCACGCGGCCCGGCGTTGCCTGCGATTCACCTCCTGGCCGTCCAGGGTGATCGTCCCGGAAACGGGAGCGGCCAGCCCGCACAGCACACGCACGAGGGTCGTCTTACCGACCCCGTTGACGCCCGCGATGCAGGTGATCTGCCCGGCCGGAAAATCCGCGTCAAACCCCTCAAACACGGGCGTGTTTCCGTAGGAGAAGCTCAGGTCCCGGCAGGACAGGCGTACATCCGCGGTCGGCGCGGCGTGCGCCTCGCTCTCCCGTGAGGCCACCCACGCCTCGGGCGGACCGGGATCCACGAGGGTCCGCAAGCCGAGCGACCTGCGTTCCTCCTCGCCCATCGAGTAGAACTCCTCGCCGCTCCAGCGACGCGTGACCGATCCGTCTTCCATGAGGAGAACCTGGTCGGCGAGCCCTCGCAGGAAGTGGAGGCGGTGCTCGACGACGACGATCGTCATCCCCTGTTCTTTGAGGATCGCGAGGGCGCTGCGCACGTCTGCGATGGCGCCTGGGTCCAGGTTCGACGTCGGCTCGTCGGCCAGGAGGACCGGGGCACCCGATGACAGCGCGCAGGCGAGTGCAACCTTTTGGAGCTGCCCGCCCGACAACGTCGAGAGCTTGCGGTCCATCAGGTGTGCGATCCCCATGAGCGTCGCGGCGCGCATGCTGCTCTCGATCAGGGTTTCCCGGTCGCGACCGTAGTTCTCCCCGCAGAAGGCCAGCTCCTCGGCGACGGTGTCGCAGAAAAACTGAGTGCGCGGATTCTGAAAGACCGACGAGCACAGGTGACCGACCTCGGTCAGGGGGACCTCGGCGAGGTCGCGACCGTCGATCCTCACCGCGCCCTCGAGCTCACCCGGCGTCATCTGCGGGACGAGGCCGGTCAGGGCCCGCATGAGCGTCGACTTCCCACAGCCAGAGGACCCGCACACGAGCGTGAGGGTGCCAGGCCGGGCGGACACATCGACCCCGCGCAGGGCCTCGACGCGGCCACCCGTCAGCTCACTGACGTAGGAGAACGACAGGGATTCAACATCAATCACGGCAGGACTCCCAGGTACGCACAGATCTCGATGGCGATGACGCCGGCCACGCACGCGAGCGCGAGGCCGTCCCAGGCGGTGGCGCGCAGCCGCGCGAGCGAGGTGGGACGCGTGGGGCCACCCAGGCCTCGGACGACGCTCGACGCAGCCAGGTCGTCAGCCACGCGCGCGATGGAGGACAGCAACGGGACCAGGAAGCGCTCGGCGATCACGAGGGGGTGGCGGACAACTCCGCGTGCCCCGAGGTCGACCCCGCGCATCTCCATGGCCTCACGGATGGCGACCGCCTCGGCCGCCACGGTCGGGAGGACACGGAACGCGACAACGAGGGCGTCGACGAACACTCGCGGCAGGTGAACGGCGCGCAGGGCTGCCTTCATCTGGCCAACTCTCGTCGTGCGGTACACGTAAAGCGCGATGCCGAATCCCGCGAAGAACCGCGCAAACCAGTACAGGATCGCACTGCACGTGCCGATCACGAGCACCGCGCCACGCGGCGCGCCCACGGCCTCGAGCCAGGCGACGAGAAACGGCGAACCCAGAGAACACACATCACAGACCAGGCACGCAATCCCCGTGCGTGCGCCGGCCCTGACACTGACCTCCCAGAGGAGAGCGAGCACTGCCAGCGCCTGCACCGCAAGAAGCGTGGACGTGGGGCTCGCGCGCATGACGAGCGCGTTGAGGACGAGGAGGGCGAGGAGCTTTGTGCGCGGATCGAGCCTGCTCGTCGCCTCGCCGGGGGCGGCCTCGGCGGGCGAGATCTCAGGCAACGCCAGCCTTCGCGAAGTGCTTGCGCAGCAGGAAACGTCCGAGGAGCCCCCCGATAAACGCGACGATCATCGTAACAACCACCCACACGCTGATGACCGCGGGGCTAAAGAGGGCACGCATACCATCCGCGTAGTCCTGGCCCATCTGGGACGCGACATCCGCGTAGTAGGAGTCGGGAGCAAAGAAAATCGGAGCAAGCGGGCCAATCCCCCACAGGGAAAACAGCATGTATGCTGCAATGTTTCGAGGGGCACTAAGATAGCCGCCACTGTGGGCGATAAGGTCAGCCAGGAAACCGAGAACGAGGGCGACCGGTACGGTCACCCACGCATGCCCTGTCACGACCATGAAGAAGGCGACGATGCCCGCCATGATCGTCATCGTCCCAAACATGCGCGAACGCACCAGCATGAGCATGATGACCGGCCCGTTCAGGAGGAGGCCAACAATCCCGCCGACGAACATGAACGCCGGCCCGAAGAAGCCGAGCATCGCCGAGCACCACATGAGGACAAAGTAGACGGCGGTGAAAGCACCAATCGTGACGGCCGAGCGCGCCTTTGTGACGCCCGAACCCGTAACCTGAGACATGTTGCGACCCTTGTCGAATATAGGTTGATACAAGCGAATTAAGGTTACCCTATCCTCGCCCTATATCTTGTGACCTACGTCCCTAATTGATCGCGCGCTCCACACAGCCCCACGTCGCGACAAAAAGCGGGTCCCCGCGCAGCTTGGCTGCGCGGGGACCCGGATCGCTTCGTCAGCGAGCTGGGCTCACTTCTCGAGCAGGTCCTTAACCTTGGTGACATCCAGCGGGATGCCGGGACCCATCGTCGTAGCAACGGTTCCCTTGATCAGGTAACGGCCCTTCGACGAGGTCGGCTTGAGACGCAGAACCTCGTCCAGGACTGCCGCGTAATTCTCGGTGAGCTGCTCGGCGGTGAAGGAAGCCTTGCCGACGATGAACGCCAGGTTGGCGTGCTTGTCAACGCGGAACTCGATACGACCACCCTTGATCTCCTTGACGGCCTTCGCGACGTCCATGGTCACGGTGCCCGTCTTGGGGTTCGGCATGAGGCCACGGGGGCCGAGGACGCGGCCGAGGCGGCCAACCTTGCCCATGAGGTCGGGGGTAGCAACGGCGACATCGAAGTCGGTGTAGCCCTTGGCAACCTTCTCGATGAGCTCGTCGCCGCCGACCTCGTCGGCGCCTGCGTCGATCGCTTCCTGAGCGCGCGGACCAACGGCGAAGACCAAGACCCGGGCGGTCTTGCCGGTGCCGTGCGGCAGAGAAACGGTACCACGGACCATCTGGTCCGCCTGGCGGGGATCGACACCGAGTCGGAAGACGACCTCAACGGTCGAATCGAACTTGGTGACGGTGGTCTCCTTGGCCAGCTTCATGGCCTCGAAAGGGGTGTACAGCACGTCCGCGTGGACCTTCTCAGCCGCTGCGCGGTAGCTCTTGGAGCGCTTAGTCATTCTGCTTCTTCTCCTTGCAGTCGTGGGTGTCGGGCAGCGCCTGCCCTACCACGGGGGGTGGTTGGTGTCAGGCCTCGACCGTGACGCCCATAGAGCGGGCAGTACCGGCGATGATCTTGGCAGCGGCCTCGACGTCGTTGGCGTTGAGGTCAGCCATCTTAGACTCGCCGATTTCGCGAGCCTGAGCCATCGTGATCGAACCAACCTTAACGGTGTTCGGGGTGCCGGAACCCTTCTGGACGCCAGCAGCCTTCTTGATGAGTTCAGCGGCAGGCGGGGTCTTGAGGACGAACGTGAAAGAACGATCCTCGTAGACAGTGATCTCGACGGGAACAATGTTGCCGCGCTGCGATTCGGTAGCCGCGTTATACGCCTTGGTGAACTCAACGATGTTCACGCCGTGCTGGCCCAGTGCGGGGCCAACGGGGGGTGCGGGGGTAGCGGCACCGGCTGCGATCTGAAGCTTGATCAGGCCGGTGACCTTCTTCTTCTTTGCCATGAATGCGGGTCTTTCTACTGAAGTTCTGGCCGACGGATGTCGACCAGGATGGAGCGCCGGGGCCGACCCCACTGAGAGTCAGCGGACACAATGCACCCAACGCACACAAATATGCATGATAACTCCAACCTAGGCCTGTCCCCAAGCCCGGGTGGGTGACATCACTGCTCGAGCTTCTCCACCTGGTCAAAGCCGAGCTCCAACGGCGTTTCACGCTCGAAGATGGTGACAAGCACCTTGAGCTTCTGCGTTTCGGGCATGATCTCAGAAATCGTGGCTGACATCGTCTCAAAGGGACCGTCAGTGACGGTGACAATCTCGCCGACCTCGAACTGGGTCTGAACGGCCTGAACCGGAGCAGGCTGATCCTTGGCAGCTTCGGCGGCCTCCTCGAGGACGTTGGGCGTCAGGAGCATGACGACCTCGTCGATGGACAGCGGAACCGGGTTGTGCTGGTCGCCCACGAAGCCGGTGACAGCCGGGGTTTCCTTGACGACACGGTACGAGGCCTCATTAAAGTCCATGCACACGATCGCGTAGCCGGGAATACGCACGTGGCGCACGCGCTTCTTCGTGGTGCCGCGATACTCCATAACATACTCGTCCGGCACCTCGACACCGAAGATGTAGTCTTCCATGTTCTGCGTGGCAATGCGCTGCTCGAGGTTCGCCTTCACCTTGCGCTCGTGGCCAGAGTACGTGTGGATGACATACCAGTCGCCGGGGGACATGTAGAGCTTACGGCGCAGCTTCGCAATCGCCTCCTCTTCCGCCGAGGTCGGGGCGGCCTCTTCGGCAGCATCCTCGTCCTGGACGCCATCCTCGCCCTGCGCAGGCTCGTCGGCGGTCACTTCCCGCGCAGCGGTCTCCTCAATCCCTTCTTCAACGACCTCCAAGGCCCGGCCATCCGCCAGCGCCTCCGCGGTCTCCTGCTCGACAGCCTCGTGGGCAGCCTCAAAAGACTGGCCCTCGGCGTAGTTTTCGTCGCTCACGACTATTCCTCCTGAGAAAGGGCCGGACCGTGAAAGAAACCCGCCTGCAGTGTCCTGCGGGCGGGTTCGTCGGTCTCAGCCGAAGATCAATGCACTCAGTTTACCGAATCCGAAGTCAAGGAGGCCAGCGAAAAGCATGATTGCGGCGACAAACACAACGACGACAACGAAGTAGGTCCAGGTTTCAGAACCGGACGGATAAGTCACCTTCTTCATCTCATCGATGACCTGCTTGAAGAAAAGGAAGATGCCCGCGAAGAAGCCGACCTTCTTGTTCTGCCCCTTGTCGGCATCACCGCGCTTACGCGTGGCGCCAGATTTCGTGCGATCTCGGCGCGAGGATTCGACGTCCGAGGCTTTTTCTGCGGCCATTGGAACCCTCCTGCGAAAATATCAGCCTTATCCGCAGGGCAGGCGGGACTCGAACCCACAACCGCCGGTTTTGGAGACCGGTGCGCTACCAATTGCGCCACTGCCCTACGCAGGAAAACCTGCCTGAGAAACATTAATGGATGGACATGCGCTTGTCCAACTGAGAACCGTGCGACGCCCCGACAATCCCCGAAATACCAGCCCACACCTCGTAAATGAGAGGTAGCCCACGCGCGCATTGCGGGGGCGAAAACCCGCGCGGGCGCACGACGTGGGACCATGGAGGGGTGACCAATACTCCTCGCACCCGTGTCTCTGATCGTTTCAACGCCATCACGCCGTCCGCGACCCTGGCCGTCGACGCGAAGGCTAAGGCCCTCAAGGCCGCCGGCCGCCCGGTGATCGGCTTCGGCGCCGGCGAACCCGACTTCGCCACGCCCGACTACATTGTCGAGGCCGCCGTCAAGGCCGCCCGCAACCCCGCGATGCACCGCTACACGCCCGCCGCCGGCCTGCCCGCGCTGCGCGAGGCCATCGCAGAAAAGACCCTGCGTGACTCCGGCTACGAGGTCTCCCCCGCCGACATCGTCGTCACCAACGGCGGTAAGCAGGCCGTGTTCCAGGCCTTCGCCGCGCTGCTGGGCCCCGGCGACGAGGCAATCCTGCCCACCCCCTACTGGACCACCTACCCCGAAGTCGTCAAGCTCGCAGGCGCCACCCCCATCAAGGTGTTCGCGGGTGCCGACCAGAACTACAAGGTGACCGTCGAACAGCTCGAGGCCGCGCGCACGCCGCGCACGAAAGTCCTCCTCATGTGCTCGCCGTCGAACCCGACGGGCAGCGTCTACACGCCCGAGGAGCTCACCGCGATCGGCCAGTGGGCCCTCGATCACGGCATCTGGGTCATCTCCGACGAAATCTACGAGCACCTGCTGTACGAGGACGCGCAGAGCGCACACATCGTCAAGCTCGTGCCCGAACTCGCAAACCAGGCCGTCATCCTCAACGGCGTAGCCAAGACCTACGCGATGACCGGCTGGCGAGTGGGCTGGATGATCGGCCCCTCCGACGTCATCAAGGCCGCCCTGTCCTTCCAGTCGCACCTGACCTCCAACGTCAACAACATCGCCCAGGAGGCCGCGCGCGCCGCCGTGTCCGGCTCCCTGGACGCCGTAAACGAGATGCGCGTCGCCTTCGACCGTCGCCGCCGCACAATCGTCGACATGCTGCGTCAGATCGACGGCTTCGACGTCCCCACGCCCAAGGGCGCGTTCTACGTCTACCCCTCCGTCGAACGCCTACTCGGTCGCGACATCCGCGGCCGCGTCGCCAACACGTCGGGCGAACTCGCCGACCTGATCCTCGACCAGGTCGAGGTCGCAGCGGTTCCCGGCGAAGCCTTCGGACGCTCCGGCTTCCTGCGCTTCTCCTACGCCCTGTCCGACGACGACCTCGTCGAGGGCATCACCCGCGTCCAGGAGCTCTTCGCCTGATGCACGTCTCGTTCGAACAGACAGACGAGGAGACCCCCCTCGGGACGGTCCTCCTCGCCCACGGGTACGCGGAACACTGCGGGCGCTACACCCACCTGCGCTCCGCCCTCACCCGCGCCGGCTACGACGTCGCCTACTACGACCACGCGGGCCACGGGACCTCCGAGGGCCCCCGCGCCCGCGTGGACGTGGGCGCGCTCATCCGCGACTTCGGTGACGCGCGCCGGGCGACCCTCGCCCACGCGCGCACGCCCGAGCTATTCCTGTTCGGACACTCGATGGGCGGCATCATCGCGGCCGCCTCCACAATCCTCGACCCGACGCGGCTGCGCGGCACCGTCCTGTCCGCGCCCGCGCTGCGACCCCTCCCCCACATCTCCCCCTCCCGCGCCCGCAAACTGGCGCCGCTCGTGCGAATCAGCCCCGGCCTCGTCGTAGCAAAGGGAGCTTCCGACATGGAGGTCTCCCCCCTCTCACGCGACCCGCACGTCCAACGCGACTTCGACGCGGACCCGCTCACCTACAAGGGCGGCGTACCCATCCTCACGGGAGTGACCATGGTCATCCAAGGCGACGAGGTCATCGCGCACGCCGGTCGCCTGCACACGCC
Organism: Actinomyces bouchesdurhonensis; assembly: GCF_963540955.1. Classification (NCBI taxonomy): domain Bacteria; kingdom Bacillati; phylum Actinomycetota; class Actinomycetes; order Actinomycetales; family Actinomycetaceae; genus Actinomyces; species Actinomyces bouchesdurhonensis. The sequence continues at coordinate 68,749 of NZ_CAUTSL010000002.1, read as the reverse complement.
GACGCTCGTCATGCACGGGTCGCACGACCTGATGGCGGACCTGCGCGGTTCGCGCGAGCTCGTGCGCTCCGCCTGCGCGGCACACCCGGACGCCGACATCCACCTGCGCATCGTCGACGGCGCCTACCACGAACTCCTCAACGAACCCGAAGGCCCCGGCCTGATCAGAGACATCATCATCTGGCTCAGGGAGCACTAGGTCGTGGACGCGCCCTCCGTCCCCAACCTGACGGCACCACGCCCCACCACCGCGGGCAGGCGTGACCTCGTCCCCCTGCCCAAGGCCCACCTGCACCTACATTTCACGGGAGCCATGCGCCCCACCACGATGGTGGACATGGCGCGCAGCCAAGGCGTGCGCTTGCCCCCGAACCTGCTGCACATCGACGCCGCCTCCATGCCGGCCGACGGGCGCGGCTGGTTCCGTTTCCAGCGCGCCTACGACTCCGCGCGTCACCTCGTGCGCTCCGAGGCCGCGATGCGCCGCCTCATCCGCGAGGCCGCCGAGGACGACGCCGCCGAGGGCTCGGTGCGCATGGAGATCCAGGCCGACCCCACGAGCTACGCGCCCTACGTCGGGGGCATCACCCCGGCACTCGAAATCATCATCGACGAGGCCCGCTCCGCCTCCCGGGACACCGGCGTCGACATCGGCGTGATCGTCGCGGCGTCGCGCATGAAGCACCCGCTGGACGCGCGCACCCTCGCGCGCCTGGCAGCGTCGTTCGCGGGCGACGGGCCGGGCGACGTCGTGGGTTTTGGCCTGTCGAACGACGAGCGCGTGGGCTCCACCGCTTCGTTTGCTCCCGCGTTCCGCATCGCGCGCCGCGCCGGGCTCGTGGGCGTTCCGCACGGCGGCGAGCTCCTGGGCCCGGCCTCCGTGCGCGAGGTCGTCTCCGCTCTGGCTCCCGCCCGCCTCGGACACGGGGTGCGCACCAGCGAGGACCCGGCGCTGCTGCGCGCCGTCGTGGACGCGGGCATCGCTCTGGAGGTGTGCCCGACGTCGAACGTGCACCTGGGCGTGTACACGGACTTCTCGCAGGTGCCGTTGCCGACTCTGATGTCGGCCGGCGCTCGTATTGCGCTGGCTGCCGACGACCCGCTACTGTTCCGTTCGCGCCTGGTCGCCCAGTACGAGGTCGCGCGCGACGTGTTCGGCCTGTCCGACCAGGCCCTGGCATCGTTGGCGCGCTCCTCTATCGACGCGTCGCTGGCCTCGCCCTCGCGCAAGGCAGCCTGGAAGGCCGACATCGACGCCTGGCTGGCGGAGCCTGCGGCGTAGTACTGCGGCACCCGCAGCGTAGCGCTGTCGTGGGGCCTCTGCGCACAGTTCCCCCCCACAATCTCGCACGTAATTCCCCCACACCTCTTTCAAACTTTGAAACCAGAACGTTGATATTCCGCGGTTTTCAGGACGTGATCCAAAACATCCTCCGGGGAATTACGTGCGAAATTTTGGGAGGTCTCAGCGGCACATGCGGTATCGACGGTATTTACGGGAGGATGTAAACGCGTTGCCCGGTCACCCGTGGCCCACAGCCACAGCGGTGCCCAAAACGCAGACCACCTCTGCTCAAACCACTAAAATACAGCCATTATGGCCGAGGTGGTCTGCACTTTGGGCAGATTGCCGGTGAGGGCCATCCTCACCAGCACGCATCGACTGCCGACACCACCTCGACTACAGCCTGCTCGCACGCGGATAGGTTGTGAACACGCGGATAGGTTATGAACACGCGGATAGGTTATGAAGATATGGATAGGTTATTAACCTATCCGGATGCGAATAACCTATCCGGATCGTGACAACCTATCCGCGTCACGCATCCGCGAGCACAGGCACCCACTTCATTGACGACAACACCTCCCCGCCCATCCTCGAACTATCCGCGAGCGCAGAACCAGCACAGTTCTCCCACAATCTCGCACGTAATTCCCCCACACCTCTTTCAAACTTTGAAACCAGAACGTTGATATTCCGCGGTTTTCAGGACGTGATCCAAAACACCCGCCGGGGAATTACGTGCGAAATGTGGGGAGCCCTCTCTCAGTCCGGTTGTTTCTTTCCCGTCCGACCGCCCGAGTCGGCCACCTCGGGACGACCACAGACCCCGGCCTCGTACCTACCGACGACCGCTTCACCAATAGTGCACGCGTGCACTATCATGGAGACATGAGCCGGTTTCAACGTGACGATGCGCCGTCCCTCGTGCGTGCTGCACGTCAGGACGCGTCCCTCACGCAGGCCGAGCTGGCGGGGATGACCGGGATGAGCCAGTCGACCCTCGCGCAGATCGAGTCCGGCAGGCGCGCAGTATCCGCCGAGCTGCTCGAACGCATCCTCCGCGCCGCCGACTACCGCCCTTCCGTGCCGCTCGCCCGCTACGCGTCCTCGATCAGCGGCTACGCCCAGGAACGAGGCCTCGGCACCCTCCGAGTCTTCGGCTCGGTCGCCCGGGGCACGGACGGATTCGAGTCAGACATTGACCTGATTGGCACGCCTACCCGAGACCTGTCGCTGTTCGAGTTGGCGGACATCGCATCGTTCACCAGCGAGCTCACCGGCTTCCCGACAGAGGTTCACGTGGACACACACGTGCCCGAGGCACTGCGAGCTGCCATTGACGAGGCCGTGGCACTATGAGCGAGTCCGCTTCCTTCACGCCTCGGCCGCGAGTGGCGCGCAGACACGCGCCCAGCTTCGACGCTGAGAACTTCCTGCGCGAACTCGACGTCATCGCCCATCGCATCGAACGGGTTGCCGCTGTCCCCGCAGAGGCTTTCAGCGCCGACTGCCCGGAGTACGACTCCGCCTGCATGGTGATCATTCGGCTGGCCGCGTTCCTGGAACGCGAAGAGTACGCACCCTACATGGATGCCCTGACTTCCTCTGAGAAGCGCGCCCTGCGCACGACCCGCAACATCGCGGCGCACTCGGGGTACCAGAACATGGACGACCAGCTCCTGTGGACGGCCGTCACCCGCAACGTGCCCGACATAATCGCGCGCCTGCGCGCCGCGGCCTCACGCGGATAGGTTATAAAGATATGGATAGTTAACCTATCCGGATGCGCATACCCTATCCGCGAGCGACGGAGCCCCGGATCCCACCGTCACCTCAGGCCCACAGGGCAAGCACCGAAGGGCAGCCAGCACACCGATGTGCTCAAACCGTAGACCACCTCGACCAAAAACAGCCAAAAACACCCATTTCAAGCGAAGTGGACTGCACTTGGGGACAAGGACACAACACCACCAATAACAACCAACGACCCTCAAAACACCCGGTCCACAAAACCAGACCAGGCCACCCACACCACGCGGATTCTTCCACCTCAACGCACTTTCGCGTACCAGACCGTCCCGAAACACCACCCACAGCAACCACACCCACGACGCCGCAAGACGCCTCCCGCTGCAATCAGCCATGATTCCCCCACAATCTCGCACGTAATTCCCCCACGCCTCTTTCAAACTTTGAAACCAGAACGTTGATATTCCGCGGTTTTCAGAGCATGCTTCACAACACACTCCGGGGAATTACGTGCGAAATTTGGGAGGCGCAAGCCATTGGCGAATAGCAGCTCACATGCGGATAGGTTATGAACACGCGGATAGGTTATGAAGATATGGATAGGTTACTAACCTATCCGGATGCGCATAACCTATCCGGATCGTGACAACCTATCCGCGTAACGGATCCGCGAGCGCAGGCCAGTTTGGCCTCAACCGACATCTCCCTCGCACTCTCCAACGCGTCTATCAGCCAGTACCGTCATGCCCCTGTGTAGTGAGCTGCTATCGCCGATCAGCCACGCGCTCGATGAGTTTGGAAGCCAGGCGGTACACTTGCGAGACTTCCTTAGTCTCCAGACTCCAGGTTTCCAGTTTGGCTGCAACCAGGTCCGGATGTTTCTTGCTGATGTCCCGCAACGAATTTCCCACGGATTTGCGGACGTACTCGCTGGAATCGCCGCGCAACCTCGACAACCTTGAGACAGCATCGCCGGGATGGTCTCGAAAGTAGGGGCGGCTCGTCCAGATCCTCAAGCCTTCCGTAACGGCCCTGCGCACGTTGGGGTGCGGGTCGCTCAGCCACTCGTCGATGACGGGAAGAGCCTCCTCGTACCCCTTGACAGCGCAGAATTCGTCGAATGCCTTCGCCAGGACCTCTTGGACCCTCCAATTGGAGTCTGCGGAAACCTCGTTCCGAAGGAAAGACAGAACATCCGGGTCTTGCGACAGGTGTCCCAGCAGAAAAACTGCGTACATGCGTACCTGATAGACCTCGGAGCGATACGCCAGGTACGCCGCGCGCAGCGCCTGTTCACGGTCGAAGGAAGCGTAGTCGGAGCGGGCACGCCGCTGCTCGTGCAGGAATCCCCTTTCATGAGCAGAAAACTCTCGCTCCAGCCCCTCCACGTACTCCTTCAAGGCTGCCCCTCCGCGCGCTTACACCGTCCCACTACCAGGTGATGCCGACCGTGACCGGCTCGGGCACCAGGGTCACCCCGAATGCGTCGAAGACGCGCTCGCGCACAGCGCGGGCCAAGGCCTCGATGTCGGCACCCGTCGCGCCGCCGCGATTCGTCAGGGCCAGCACGTGCTTGGTGGACAGGGACGCGCGCGGCGGGTCCCCGGCCTCGGGCAGGTGGAAGCCCCTGCCACAGCCCGCGTGGTCGATGAGCCAGGCCGCGCTGGTCTTGACGAGGCCCTCCCCCGCACTAAAGCGAGGCGCGCCCTCGGGCAGGGCGGCCACGGCCTCGGGCAGGATCGGGTTCGTGAAGAATGAACCGGCGCTCCACGTGTCGTGATCGGCGGGGTCGAGGACCATGCCCTTGCCGCGGCGCAGATCCAGGACGGTCGAGCGGACCATGGACGCGTCGGCACGCGACCCGGCCTCGACGCCGAGACGGCGAGCCAGCTCCGAATACATGACGGGAGCACTCAGCGGTGAGCGCTCGAGGCGGAAGTCCACGGAGAGCACCACCCAGCGGCCGGTCGGACCCCAGGGGCGGCCGCCCAGGCCGGGCTGGCCGACACTGCGCTTGATCGCCGAGGAGCGGTAGGCGAAGCCGAGGTCGGAGGGCAACAGGCGCACGACGATGCCCGTCAGGCGGTCGTAGGCCTCGACGCTCTCGATGGTTTCGGCGACCTCGTGGCCGTAAGCGCCAACGTTCTGCACGGGGGAGGCGCCGACGGTTCCGGGAATGCCGGAGAGTGCTTCGACGCCGGAGAGCCCCTCTGCCAGCGTCCATGAGACGAACTCATCCCAGACCGTGCCCGCGCCGGCGCGCACGAGCACCGACCCGGCAGGATCCTCATGGATGATGGAGGCGATCTCCCCGAAGGGCTGCACGTCCACGACCGTGCCTTCGAAGGGAGCGTCGGAGGCCAGCAGGTTCGATCCTCCGCCCACGACGAGGAGCGGGCCACCGGCGGCATCGGCCGCAGCGGCGGCGTCCACCAGGGCGGCGGTGGACGTGGCGGGCACGAGGCGGGCGATGGGCCCACCCACGCGCAGGGTCGTCAGATCAGCAAGGGTCGTCATGCTCCTAAGCCTAGTCGCACGGCGCGCGTTCGGCCTAACCCCGGGGCGCGACGGACTCAGTCCATCGTGATGACGATCTTGCCGCGCACGTGGCCGCCCATGAGCTGTGTGTACGCGGCGCGTACTTGTTCCACGTCGAACGGATAGGTACCCGCGATGGTCAGGCTCACCGTCCCGCGGTCAATGAGGCCCGCGACCGTTGCGATGTCGGCGATCTTTCCGTCGCGCCCGCCGGTAAAGTGCGCGCGGCGCAGGGCGATCGCGGGAGTTGGAACGAGCGTTCCCACGCGCTCGCCCGGGACGCCGAGGCTGTGGGCCAGTGGCGCGTAGCCGCCGAAGCAGTCGATGAAGGCAGTGACAGGTGAGGGCGCCGCGTCCTTGATCCGCTGCTCGAGGCCTTCGCCGTAGGAGACGGGAATCGCGCCGAGGGAACGCAGGTAGTCGGCGTTCGAGGGACCGGCGATACCGATGACGGTCGCGCCGCGGGCGAGGGCCAGCTGCGTGACGAGGCCTCCTACTCCTCCGGCGGCCGCAGCGACCACGATGACGTCGCCCGCCTCGGCCTTGACGCTGCGCATGGCGCCCATCGCGGTCTGCGCGGCCACGCCCAGCCCTCCGGCGACGTCGAAGCTGACGGAAGCAGGCTTGCGGACGACATTGTCGGCGGAGATAACGAGTTGGGTCGCGAGCGAACCGTATTCGCGCACCTGCCAGGGGGCGGCGCGCAGGAGGCCGATGACCTCGTCGCCCACCGCCACGTTGGCGACTCCCGGGCCCACGGCGGCCACGACACCCGCAAAATCCTGTCCGACGCCGCGCAGCGGCCTGTCCGCCCCGCGAGCGAACCACCGGCTCGGGTGAACGATCGTGCGGAGGACCTCGAGGGGCCTCGTCAATCCACCGAAGAGCTTGTAGTCGACGGGGTTGATGCCGGCGGCCCGCACACTCACGAGCACCTGTCCTTCACCGGGCACGGGAAGTGCCACTGAGCCTTCCTCGAGGACCTCGACGCCTCCGAAACGGCGGTATCCGATGATTCGCGCCACGATTCCCCTTCTTCCCTCAGAATGACACTGAGCGCCACGTCACAGGCGTTCCTGTACACCAGGATACGCTCGCAGAGTCACCGAAAGAAGGGCAAAGACGGGCGGGAACGCCGACTGTCTAGTCGCCGAAGGCGAGGGCCGCGCCCCGTCACGACCCCAACAAGTCAGCCCTCCACGGCCGCCTTAAACCACGTCGTGATCGACGTGGGGTGCGTGATGGCGGTGCCGACGATGACGGCGAAGGCGCCCACCTCGATGGCCGCGGCGGCCTGCTCGGGCGTGTGGACGCGGCCCTCGCAGATCACGGGGACGTCCGGGAACGCGGCGACGACCTCGGCGAGCAGCTCCAGGTCGGGGCCGTCGGTCTTGACGCGGTCGCCCGTGTAGCCAGCCAGGGTCGTGGACACGATGTCCACGCCCGTATCGACGGCCCGCTGGGCGTCCTCGAAGGAACCGCAGTCGGCCATGACGAGGGTCCCGTCCTCACGCAGGGCCGCGACGGTCTGCGCGAAGCTCAGGCCGTCCAGGCGCGGGCGGCCCGTCGCGTCCAGGGCGACGATGTCGGAGCCGGCCATGACGCAGGCGCGGGCGTGACGCAGCGACGGGGTGATGTAGACGCCCTCGTGGCCTTCCTTCCACAGGCCGATGACGGGCACGTCGACGCGGCCCTTAATCGCGGAAATGTCGGACAGGCCCTGGCAGCGAATCGCCGCGGCGCCACCGATCTCGGCGGCGCGGGCGATCTGCGCCATCGTCTCGGGCGTGCGCATGGGCTCGCCCGGGTACGCCTGGACGGAGACGATGAGCTTGCCCTTCAGGGAAGCGATAAGCGGATGCATGGTGAACTCCTAAGCGTGCAGGAAGAAGGAAACGGCTCCGAGCAGCGGCGCGTCGCCGCCGAGGGAACCAACGAGGATGGGGGTGTCCGCGACGGGCGTCATCGCGGAGGCCGCGAAGCCTTCGCGCAGGGCGTCCCACCAGATGTCCCCGGAGCGGGTCATGGACCCGGAGAGGATGACGACTCCCGGGTCCACGCAGTTGACCAACGAGGCCGTGGCCTCGCCGAGCGCGAACGCGGAGCGGGAGAAGCAGGCGGCTGCCAAGGCGTTGCCGGATTCGGCTAGCTCCTGCAGGGCGCGCCCGCCGTCCACCTCGGGGTCGGACTCGCTGCGCAGCGAGTCGTACCAGGCCGTGATGCCCGAACCCGAGCAGAAGGCCTCGATGTGACCCTTGCGGCCGCACGAGCACGTCAAGTCGGGGGCGAAGTGGTGGTGGATATGGCCGACGTGTCCGGCGATGCCGCGCGACCCGAAGGAGACGCGGCCGTCTTCGACCAGGGCTCCGCCGATGCCGGTTCCCACGGCGATGGACAGGACGGCGCGGTAGGGGCGTCCGGCGCCCAGCGTCGCCTCGCCGAGGCCGTGGGCGTGCACGTCGTTGAGGACGCGCACGGGCAGGCCCGTCGCTGCCTGAAGCAGGGCGCCGAGGTGAGTGCCTCCCCATCCGGGCATGGTGCCCGTCGCGGAGACGATGTCGCCGGTAGCCGGGTCGACGACGCCGGCGCTGGCGACCGCGACACCCGCGACCTGCGGGTGAGAAGCGACCAGGGACGAAGCGAGGTCGCAGATGCGCCGCGCCACGTCCGCTCCACCGCGCATCGCGTCGGTCGGGATCGATCCGCGCTCGGTAACCTCGTAGCTGTCACCGGCCCGGACGATTCCCCACCCGACCTTGGTGCCACCGATGTCGAGAGCAAGGAGCGTAGTCATGAGGATCCTTACGAAAAGTGCGGGGTATCAGAACAATCGACGAGGCCGGGGCCCGGTCGCGCGACGCGGCGGCGCATGCACGGAAGAGAATGCCTCGGCCTCGTCGACGTATCAGGAGAGCAGGCCGACCGAGCGCAGCACGGAGGCGACGTGCTCGACGTTGTCACCCTCGAGGGCGGCGACAGGGCGCGGCATCTCCGGCGAATCGAAAACGCCGAGCAGGTGCAGGGCGGCCTTGAAGGCGCCGACGCCCGCGCCGAAGCCCGCCACGCCCTTCACCTGGACGATGCGCATGAGGTCCGCGAGGCGGTCCTGCTCAGTGCGCACGGCCTCCCAGTCGCGCCTCTCGTAGGCCTGCCACTGGCGCACGTAGCCCTCGGGGTCCACGTTGGCCAGGCCGGGCACGCTCCCGTCCGCCCCGGACATGTAGGCGCCGTCGACGACGACCTCGTGGCCGGTGAGGAGCTGGAGCGGGTGTCCGGCGGCCTCGTTCGCGCGGCACAGCCAGCGGAACGCGACGTCGTCGCCGGAGGAGTCCTTGACGCCGTCGATGACGCCGTCGCGGCCCAGGCGCATGAGCAGGTCGGGCGAGAGCTTCGTGTGCACGCACACGGGAATGTCGTAGGCCCACAGCTCCAGGCTCGTGTTCTCCTTCAGGAGGCGGAAGTGACGCTCGACCTCGGTCTCGCCGCCGAGGGCGTAGAACGGGGCGGTCGCGACGACGCCGGTGGCGCCGCAGATCTCTTCCACGGCCTTGATGTTCTCGATGACGCGCTCGGTCTCGGTGTCGATGACGCCCACCAGGAGCGGGATACGACCATCGACGATGCGCACGGCTTCGCGCTGGATCTGGGCGCGGCGCTCGGCGGTCGAGAACGCGACCTCACCGGTGGAGCCGGACACGAACAGGCCGTCGAGGCCCGCGTCGATCATGCGGTTGATGTGACGCTCGAGCGAGGGGACGTCGAGCTCACCGTCCTTGAGCGGAATCGCGAGCGGCGGGACAACGCCACGGATCGTCGAAGACATAATTAGTGCTCTCCTTCGAGGTCAAGGTTGGGGTGCAGGAGCGAGGGCGCGGCGCCCAGCAGCTTGCGGGTGTAGGGGTCCTTCGGGTCGGTCAGCAGCTGCGCCGCCGGCCCTTCCTCCACGACGACGCCGCGGTTCATGACCGCGATCCGGTCCGACACGTAACGGACCGTCTGGATGTCGTGCGAGATGAACACCATCGCCAGGCCCAGGTCCTTCTTCAGGTCCGTGAGCAGGTTCAGGATTTGGGCGCGCACCGACACGTCGAGCGCGCTTGTCGGCTCATCGGCGATGATCGCGTCGGGGCCGATCGACAGTGCTCGGGCGATGGCGACGCGCTGACGCTGGCCGCCCGACAGCTGGCCCGGCAGCGCGTCCAGGGCGCTGGAGGGCAGGCCGACGAGCGAGATCAACTCTTGCACGCGCTTGGCCCGCGAGGCCTCGTCCCCGATACCGTGCACGCGCAGCGGGTCAGCGAGCTGGTCCGCGACGTGCATGCGGGGATTCAGGGCGGTAGCGGGGTCCTGGAAGACCACGGAGACGACGCGACCGATCTCGCGGCGGGCTGCCGCGCTGCGCTTCGTGACTTCCTTGCCGCCAAAGAACACCTTGCCATTCGTCGGCATCTGGAGGCCGCACATGACGTTCGCAGTCGTGGACTTACCGCAGCCGGACTCGCCGACGATGCCAAGCGTTAGCCCTCGCTCAATGCGCATGCTGACGCCGCGCACCGCGTGTACCTTATGAGGCTTGAACAGAGAGCCGGTACGCGATGTGAAGGTGACCTCAACGTCCTTCAGCTCAATGATCGCAGGTTCGGGCGTGGCAATCATCGTCTCGGTTTCGACAATCAGAGTGTCGGTGCTCATCGCTGCTCCTCCTGACCTTCTTCGATGATGATGGTCTCGCTCGCCACGAGAACCTCGTCGCGCGGCGGCAGCGCCGCATACACGTGCTCAGTACCTACCTCGGTGAGGACCGGGCGAATGTCCAGTCCGTAATCTGGGTGCGAAGACCTGGGGGCGAAACGATCGCCCTCGGGGAAATCACGAGGCGAGGGCACCGTTCCGGGGACCTGGTGCAGGCGTCCGGACCCCGACTCGATCGAGAGGACTGCGCCCAGCAGGCCGCGCGTGTACTCGTGGGTGGGGTGCGTGAGCAGTTCCCTCGTGGGTGCCTGCTCGATGACCTGACCGGCGTACATGACGGTGATGTGGTGGGCCACCTCGGCGACGAGTGCCAGGTCGTGGGACACGAAGATCATGGCGAAGCCGAGCTTCTCACGCAGCTCGTTGAGCAGAGAGATGACCTGCTTCTGGACGGTGACGTCCAGGGCGGTGGTCGGCTCGTCCGCGATGATGAGCTTCGGGTCGCGGGTCAGGGCCATGGCGATGAGGACGCGCTGACGCTGACCGCCCGAGAGTTCGTGCGGGTATGATTCGAGGGTGCGCTTGGGATCCAGGCCCACCAGCTCGAGGAGCTCTTCAGCACTGCGAGTGCCTCCGCGGCTGGTCAGCTGCTTCATCTGCGCCTTGATCAGCATGGCGGGGTTCAGCGACGAGAGCGCGTCCTGGTAGATCATGGCCATTTCGTGGCCGAGGAGCGCGCGACGTTCTTCAGTCGACTTGGTCAGCAGGTTCTCTCCCTCGTAGAGGATCTCACCGGTGATCGTGGCCTTAGGGTCGATGAGACCCATGATCGTCAGCGCCGTGATCGATTTGCCACAGCCCGACTCGCCGACGAGGCCCATGGTCTCGCCGGGGCGAACCTTGAAAGACACGTGGTCAACGACATTGACGTCGCCGTGACGCTCGAACTTAATACACAGGTCCCTGACTTCGAGCAGCGGCGTCTTCTCGAAGGAGGCCTCAAAGCGGTCAGTGCGCCTTTCTTCGACGGACTTCAGGTCATCCAGGCGAGCTTGAAGGGAAGCGGCCTGCTCGGCGTACGCCAGGCGCGGGTCCAGCAGGAGGCGGTCGGCCTCGCGGTCAGCGTCCTTGTCGACCTGGGCGACGGCGGCCGACGAGGGAGCCGCAACCATCGCGTCCGTGATGCCCTCGGACAGGAGGTTTAAGCACAGGACCGTGATCATAATGAAGAGGCCGGGGAAGAAGGCCGTCCACCACATGCCTCGCAGGACCGACAAGTTCGAGGAAGCCTCGGACAGGACGTTACCCCACGTGGCCACGGTGGTGGCCTGGAGCCCAGAACCAATAAAGGTCAGCGAAGCCTCGAGAATGATCGCGTCGGCGACGAGAACGGTCGCAAAGACCAGGACCGGCGCGGCCGTATTACGCATGACGTGCTTGACGAGAATCCAAGGGGCACGCGCACCGGAAACGATGACCGCTCGCACATAGTCCTCTCCGTAGGCGGACATCACGTTCGCGCGAACGATACGTGCCAGCTGCGGGATGTAAACGAAAGCGATCGAACAAATGATGATGAAGACCAGGCCGGACGTGTTACCCGACTTTGTGAGGGTACGACCGAAGACCAAGACCGTCACCGCAGCCATGGCGATACCAGGAACCGCCATGATGATGTCAAGGATACGCATGATCGTCTCGGAGATACTCCGACGCACAACAGCGGCAACAGAACCGATGATCGCGCCAAAAAAGAGAGCGACCAGCGTCGAGCACAAGCCGATCAGCAGCGAGAAACGACCACCGTAGAGTACGCGGGCGAACACATCTCGACCCACGTGGTCAGTGCCGAAAAAGTGTTCGCTGGAGGGAGGCAACCACTTGCTGGTGATGTCATCGGGTCCGTAGGGGGCGATGAGGGGCGACAGGATCGATACGAGGACGACGAGCGCCAGGACGCCCATCGCGATCTTGGATCCCATGGACATGGCGCCAATGCGAGAGAAACGCACGCCCTTCTTCGTGACCTTTGCGAGTCTTTCTTTCTGGGTCATGCCTCACACCGACCTAATACGTGGATTGATGAGCAGGTAGAGCATGTCGACGATGATGTTGACGACGATGAAGGCGATCGCAACAACGAGAGCGCCTCCCTGCACCAGAGTGACCCAGTTTTCCTGGATGCCCTTCAGCAGGACGACCGTGCCCATGCCGTTGATAGAGAAGATAATTTCGATGACGACCGCACCGCCCATCAGGTACCCGACGCGCAGACCAAGAACAGTGACCGGGGTGATGAGCGCATTGCGCAGGACATTGCGCGCCACAACGATGCGTTTGGGGATGCCCGCGCCAACGGCGGTGCGAACGTAGTCGCGGTCGAGTTCCTCAACCATCGAGGTACGCACGACGCGCGTCATCTGGCCGACGACAGGAACGGCCAGTGCGATCGCAGGCAGGAGCATACGCAGGAACCAACCGCTCGGGTTCACCGTGACATCAGGCAGGGGACCAGAGACCGGGAGCTTCCCGACGAAAGCCATGACCAGCAGCGTTGCCAGCCAGAACGAGGGGGTGCCGATGCCGACCACGGAGAAGACGCGGATGACCTGATCGGGCCAGCGATCACGGTACAGGGCGGCAAGGACCCCGAGGGGGAATGAGATCAGAACGGCGAAAAAGAGACCAAGGAATGTCAACTGTAGGGTGATGGGCAGGGCCTTAGCCACCAGATCCGTCACGCTGGAGGAACCGGCACCGTAGGTACCGAGGTCGCCGTGGAGCATGTTCCACAGGTACGTGCCGTACTGGACTAAAAACGGTTCGTTGAGACCGTGCTGTTCTCGGTAGGCTTCGAGAGCTTCGGGCGTCGCTGACTCACCCAGGGCCGAGTACGCGGGGTCCACGGGAGACAGCGACATGATGAAGAAGACGAGGAAGGACACGCCGACCACCATGATCGGCAAGGCCACCAGTCGTCGTCCGATGAGACGCAGAAGGTTATTCACTGCTAGACCTCCATTTCAACGGATTTTGGTTACGAAAAAGGAGGGGTGGCGCCCGGCTGCGGCGTCTGCCTCAGGGCGGGCGCCGCCCCTCCTTTCGATGTGCCCCCGAGGGGGCCTACTGAACGTTCACGCCGACCAACTGCAGGCCGGTCGTGGGAATCGCGTGGAAGCCCTGAACCTTGGCCGGGTTGGATCCGGTGAGCACGTTGCGGAATACGAGCGGGTACAGGACGGTCTTTTCGGCGAGAAGATCCTGCGCCTCGCCCCACTTCGCGTTGGCTGCATCGCCCTCGAGCTGGCCGGCCTCCTCGATGATGGTCTGAAGCTGGTTGAAGGACTCAGGATCCGAGACCTGCCAGCCGTCACGCTGTTTGGTCCAGTTATTGTTGCCGTTCCACCAGGAGATGATGATGCCGGGATCGTTGCCGAAGACCGAAGGGTCACCGGGGGCGATAATGACGTCGTAGCTGGGCACAGCATCCTTGACGTCAGTCACATTGCTGTACAGGTCGCCGGTCGCCTGGCTGGTGTGGTTAACGGTCAGGCCAAGGGCCTCGAGGTCAGCCGTGATCTGGGGGACCATGGCCACGATCCACGGGTGATCCGTGGTGAGCAGGTTGACTTTCATACCGGAGACGCCCGCATCGTTCAGGAGCTGCGCGGCCGCATCCTTGTCATAGGACAGGTCGGTCGTCGGCTTCTTGTAAGCGGAACTGACCTCGGGCAGGAAGGAGGTGGCCTCAACGGCCTCGCCGTCCAACGCGGTCTCGATAATGGCCTTCTTGTTGATGGCCTTCAGGAACGCGCGACGAACCTCGGGCTGGTCGAAGGGCGCCTTCTGCGTGTTGAACATCATGAAGGCGTTACCGTAGCCGGGTTTGGATTCGACGGTCCAACCGGCGTCCGTCAGGTCCTTCTGCGAAGACGCCGGGACGGACTCAACGACGTCGATCGTGCCATCGAGGGCGGCGGTCAGACGCGCAGCGTCATCCTTCAGGGGGTTCCAGTTGATCGTGTCAACGGTCGCGGGGGTGTTGCCGTTGTAGTGTTCGTTGGGAACCGCGACGATCTTCTGCTCGCCGACCTCGGTGTACTTGTAGGGACCCGAGCCGATCGGCTTGGCCTTCATGGCGTCCGCGTCAGCCGAGGCGGGGGTCACCATGAGGATCGCGAAGCGCTCCTTCAGGGCAGCGAAGGGGTACTTCAGGTGGATGGTGACGGTCTTGTCATCCTTGGCTTCGACTGAGTCGACGAAGGTGTAGAACTGCGCGAAGAGCGAGCCTTCCGCAGTGGCCTTTCCATAGGCTGCAACGACGTCGGCGGCGCTCACATCGGTACCGTCGGAGAACTTGGCGCCTTCACGCAGCGTGACCTCATATTCGGTGTCGGACACCTTCACGGGATCGCCGGAGGCCAGGGCGGGGGTGACGCTGTAGTCAGTCCGGTCCAGGCGGTACAGGCCCTCCAGGACCTGCCAGTTGCTGCCCATGGCCAGCGCTGAGCTGGTCAGAGGGCCGTAGTCGGTCGTGGTGTAGGCCGGGCCAACGTTGAGTTGAGTACCGGTGTCGACCGTTCCGGTGCCGCCGCAAGCGGTCAGGGCCATCGCGGCTGCTGCTGCCAGCGCAGCGCCGGTTGCGAAGTGTTTGCGCATTCGCATGCTCTCGCTCCTCATCTTTGAGAAATGGAACGTGCGGATCTTTTGTTCCGCTCGCTATACTAATCCTATGTTGTCAGACAAATCCGTGCAAGAGATTACAGCACAAGTACCCGACACCACCAACACACAACGCCCAGCAGCAGCGCAGACTGATATGCGCTCCACGGTCACAATGGACGCAATCAAGTCCTACATCCTGCGCCACGGGCTGCGACCCGGCGACCGCCTACCCACCGAGTCAGCACTGTGCGCCGACCTCGGAGTCTCCCGCTCCTCCGTACGCGAAGCACTACGTAAGCTCCAAGCCCTCGACATCGTCACCGTACGACAAGGATCAGGCTCCTACGTCGGCAACATGTCCATGCAGCCCCTCGTCGAAACACTCGTGCTGCGCGCAGCCCTCGACGACATCAACGGCGTCCAATCCCTGCACTCGATCATCGAAACACGCCGCGCCCTCGACCTCGGAATCGCCCTACCCCTCACGCGCGCCATGACAGGCACCTCCAACCCACAGCTGTGGAAACTCGTGCACACGATGACAAAACACGCACACGCCGGCATCTCCTACCTCGACGAGGACATCGCATTCCACTCCCGCCTGCTCGCCTACCTCAACAACCCACTCATGCACCAACTCGTCGCAGCCATGTGGCTGGTCCACCAAAGCGTCACCCCACAACTGGCCACGGCCTCGCGCCAAGAAATGGTCGACACCGCCGCCGCACACGCCGCCATCCTGCGAGCATGCGAAGCCGGAGATACAGACGCCTACACTGCAGCAGTCGACGCTCACTACGCGCCTCTCATCGCCATCATTGAAGGCCGCTGACAAGAAGTCACGGCGCACAGTTCACAAGTTCAGCCCGGCGCCGGGACCGCCATTTCCCATTGCTCCGGGAAACACGAAACCTCCCACAGACCGCGCCCACGCTCGAAGACCACCACGGCCTCGCCCCCACCAATGAGAGCATCCGAATAACCAAAAGCGCCCCGACCCAACGACGCGACCACCCGCGCGCGCACCGGCCCCCGCCACGGCGGACTCACTCGCACGATCTGGCCCAACGCCCGGGCGCCTCGCCCACCGGGATGCACAAAGACATCACCGATCTGACACGCATTACACCCCGGGTCGTCCAGCTCCCACAAGCACCCACCCTCCCAGCACTGACCATCACCCCACGCCAGATAGCGCGCACCCGAACCACGCCCCTCGAAGCCCTGCAGACGACAGTTCGCGACGACGCGGCCACCCCACACCGTCACCGACGTCTCATCCAGGAGGATACCCTCCGGCCCCACAAGGCAGTCAGCAAGGCGCACAATACACCCACCCCGCGCATAGACGACCCGCACGCAGGTTCGCTCCCCCACACGCACCACGTAGGGCATGGCGACGTCGCCGTCGACGCTCGCGGCGCCGCCAGAAGTCGCAAACAAGGCGTCCGCACCCGTGCACTCATACAGCGCATCGGTCACGTCAGCGTAGGTCAGGTCCTCAGGCCCACTCCCCCACGCCCACCAAGCCCGCAGCCGCTCACCGTGCGCACGCGAATCCATGTAGCCGACTGCACCCTCGCTCGACGCAAACGCCAGGTGCATGACACCGTCGGCATCAACGCCGACGCACGCGTCCGAAGACACGGGAGGCGCACCCTCCGGCAAAGAACGCGGGTCCGACCACTCACCGCGCGCGTCGCACTCCATCCAGCGGATCCGGTTCGGGTTCGGCAGGTCCGAGGCCATGGTCAGCCCGTTGAAGTCAGATCCCGTGCCCGAGGCCGGGGCGGGGCGCTCATCATAGAAGAGCAGGATGCGCGCATCGGGTAGCCTCACCAGGGCTGGGATGCGCGCCTCGCCCGCGCCGATCGGTGCGACGATCTGACGAACACCCACCCGAACAGGTGTGTTATACCTCTCACTCATTTGTCCAGCATACACGAGCACCCACACCACGCGTGAAGGCCCCAACAGACAGACAGAAAACCCCGAGGAAACACATTCCTCGGGGTTCTCGCTTAGAAACCGTCAGCGGGTCTCGCGATGCGCCGTCGACTTATGGCAGCGCGGGCAATACTTCGCCAGCTCGAGACGATCCGGCGTGTTACGACGGTTCTTCTTGGTGATGTAGTTGCGCTCCTTGCACTCCGAGCAGGCCAGAGTGATCTTGGGGCGAACGTCCTGAGACTTGCTTGCCACGGTTGTTTCCCTCGCTTAGTTTCGTCGCTCATGCGACCTGTCGGATCAAAGAATTGGTAGCGGGGGCGGGGCTCGAACCCGCGACCTCACGATTATGAGTCGTGCGCTCTGACCAGCTGAGCTACCCCGCCGCCGGAAGCGGATACATCCGCAACCGGAGCCCCGAAAGGGAATCGAACCCTTGACCTTCTCCTTACCATGGAGACGCTCTGCCTACTGAGCTATCGGGGCAACGTCGCAAAGCGTATCTCATGCCCGGGTGCCGAAGCAATCCCAGAACCTGAGAATGACCTCACAGGCGTTTCTCACTGGAACCAGTGAGCGGTGGCAGGTGAGGGATTCGAACCCCCGAAGCACGAAGCATCTGATTTACAGTCAGGTCCATTTGGCCGCTTTGGTAACCTGCCATGCGCCGCTCTCGCGGTGCCGTGAAAGAATAGCATTAAAATAGACTCGAACGCCAATCGAAACACAGATCAGCGGAATACCAACGAAAGGTGCCCCTCATGGCAGACTCCTCCTTCGACGTCGTCTCCAAACTCGACCGCCAAGAAGTCGATAACGCCGTCAACCAGACCGCCAAGGAGATCGCCAACCGCTACGACTTCCGCGGCGTCGACGCTGTCATCACGCTTGGCGGGGACACAATCACGATGGAAGCAAACTCAGCTTCCCGCGTCATGGCAATCCTCGACGTCCTGCAGTCCAAGCTCATCCGCCGCGGCCTATCACTGAAAGTCCTCGACTACAAGGACCGCGAACCCAAGGCCTCCGGCAAGCTCTTCAAGCTGGTCTGCCCACTGAAGGAAGGCATCCCCCAGGACACCGCAAAGAAAATTTCCAAGCTGATCCGTGAGGAGGGACCCAAGGGAGTCAAAGCCCAGATTCAGGGTGACGAACTTCGCGTTTCCTCCAAGTCTCGCGACGACCTGCAGGCCATCATTGCCCTCCTGAAAGGACCCAAGGGCGAGGAACTAGATGTCGCACTCCAGTTTGTGAACTACCGCTAATCGCCTCCCGCACGTGTCAGACAGGCCGCCTTTGAGCCACATTACGGTAAGCGGACGCGGGGCGACGGGACAAGCGCCACAGGGGAAGGCACGGGGCGGACGCGTTAAGCGAACGCGGAGCGGGGCGATGAGATGATCCTGCCCCTAGTCACCCCCCTACCGTTTTGTTACCAGTTCCACTGGATCACCAAGCCGATCTCACAGGGTTCCCGGCAGGTGGCAGTCGAAGAGCGCCCTCATAGCCCCCTACGACGCGACGCGTTGATGACGCTAGGACTTTTGGCTCGCAGGCGCGGAAACACTGCCGGAAACGATCATTGCAAACGCTTCGCCGACGCAAAGAAACCATTGTAGGCGCGCGTCATCGCTTAATAACTCCTCACGGTACATGGCTCAACACGTGAGCGCATAACACCAACGGACGGCCAGACAGACAGGTCAACGCCTGCGACCAGTGGCCTCAGTACCCCGCGATCTCCTCCAGGCGAGCGATGCGCTGCTCCATCGGCGGGTGGGTGGAAAACAGGCGAGCAAAAGAACGCCCTCTGAAAGGATTCGCGATCATCATCGCGGCGACGGTGCGAGTGCGAGGAGTGTCGGCCATCGGACGCCGATCCGTCATCATCTCCAGTTTGCGTAACGCCGAAGCGAGCGCCAACGGATCCTGGGTGAGCATCGCCCCATCTTCGTCAGCGTCAAACTCGCGGGTGCGCGAGAGCGACAACTGAATAAGCATCGACGCGATCGGCGCGAGGATACTCATCGCGACCAGGCCAAGGACGCCCACTCCCCCGTCCTCGTCATCGCGGCGACCGCCCCCAAAAAACATCAGGAACTGCGCGACCGACGTCACGACCCCGCCCATCGCCGCTGCCACGGAAGAGGTGAGGATGTCACGGTTATACACGTGCATGAGTTCGTGCCCGAGGACCCCACGCAGCTCACGCTCGTTCAAGATTTCGAGGATACCCTCCGTACAGCACACGGCCGCATTGTTGGGATTGCGGCCGGTCGCGAACGCGTTCGGCGTCATCGTGGGTGCAACCCAAATGAGGGGCATAGGCTGTCCCGCGCGCTGCGACAGTTCGCGCACAATGGCGTAGAGTTCAGGGCGCTCAAACTCGCTGACCGGGTAGGCGTTCATGGAACGCAGCGCGATGGAAGCGGAATTCCAGTAGGAGAACGCGGTCTGTGCCAGGCCGATACCGGCGAACACCAGGATCCATACTGCACGCCCAGTGCTCTGCGCGACGAGTGCCCCAATGCACACCAACAACGCCCACATGCCGCCCAGCAGGAGCGTCGTCTTCAGTCCATTGTGATAGTTGCGATGCACCATGATCGAGAGCCTAAAGGGGTTACCTGGGAAGGCCCTGAAAGCCAGCCGCAACACGAGTGGGAATCTTTCAGACAAACACAAGGACGCGGACGAAGCCTGGGCACACTACCAGCAGTACCGTTCCCCCTCGGGCACCAGCAACTCCACCGCGCGGACGAAGCCACATTAACAGCCGCCGCCTTCACCTCCCCCACACAAACGAGGCCGCAACCGGAGTAACCGGCCACGGCCTCGTCAGGAAACGAAACGACCTCAGTTGCGTCGTCCCGGACCCGTGTAGTCGTCGAAACGTTCGGGGGCGGTGGGCACGCCCATCTCGCCCATCTCGCCGATCAGGTCGGCGGAGGCGGCGTCCACCTGCGCGCCACGCGAAATGTCGGTCATCACGCGACGGGACACGACCTTGATGCGCTCGCGCTTGCCGCGACCACCGGGCAGCTCACCGTAACCCTCACCCAAGGACTGCTCGTAGGCGTCGAGGAGCTCCCAGCCCTCCCAGGTGGTGAACTCGACGCCGCGGGACTCCAAGAGCGCCACCATCGCATCGTGCCCCACCTCGGCAGTCTTCGCATGCAGGCGCCCCTCAGACGCATCCTCGACGAGGTGCGTGATCGTCTGCTGCGCGTCGGACTTCGTCGAGCCAATGAGGCCAACAGGGCCACGCTTAATCCAGCCGGTCGCATACACGCCAGGAATAACAGGGGCAGACTCATCCTTCGTGGTGTCACCCTCAATGACGCGCCCCTCAACGTTAGGGACCACGCCAGCGCGAGTGTCGAAGGGCAGGCCCGGGATCGGCGACGAATAGTAGCCCACCGCGCGGTACACGGCCTGCACGGGCCACGTCGTGATCACGCCCGTGCCCGACACCGTGCCGTCGCCGTTCAGAGCCGTGCGCTCGGTACGTAGCGCCTTCACGTGACCGCGCTCGTCGGCGACGATCTCCACGGGCGCCTGGAACAAGTGAATATGGATGCGACGCGACGCCGTGTGCTCCTCAGGATCGGCCATCGCGTAGTTCGTCAGCGTCTTAACCACCTGGCGCTGCTGGTTCGACGCGCGCAGCGCCTCCTCAGAGCCCTCGTCGAAGTCGAAGTCCTCCTCCGAGACGATGACGTCCACGTCCGGCACCTTGCCCAGCTCGCGCAGCTCCAGCGGCGTGAACTTCACCTGCGCCGGACCGCGGCGGCCGAACACGTGCACGTCCGTGATCGGGTTGTCGGCCAGGGCCTCGGCGACATTAGCCGGCACCTCGGTCTTGAGCATGTCCTCAGCGTGCTTGGCGAGGACGCGCGAGACGTCCAAAGCCACGTTACCAACACCCAAGACCGCGACCTCGCGAGCCTTCAGCGGCCACGTGCGCGGGTAATCCGGGTTGCCGTCATACCAGGACACGAAGTCCGCGGCACCGTACGACTCGGGCAGGTCCACGCCAGGAATGTCAAGCGGGTGATCACGGTCCGCGCCGGTCGCAATAATGATCGCGTCGTAGTGGTCGCGCAGGTCATCGATCGTCACATCACGGCCCACCTCAACATTACCGAGCAGGCGGATGTCACCGCGCTGAAGAATCTTGTACAGGGCCACAATGATCTGCTTGATGCGCGGATGGTCGGGGGCCACTCCGTAGCGCACCAGTCCGTACGGGGCGGGAAGCCGCTCAAACAGGTCGATGTTCACCTCGAGCCCAGACTTCGAGAGGATGTCCGACGCGTAGATGCCAGCGGGACCGGCGCCGATGACGGCAACGTTGAGCGGTGCCAAGCGAGTTCTCCTTCTTCGTGACCGCGCGCGAATGCGCGCACCTGGGCACCAAGTTTAGCGCCCCAAGGCCAAGGGCATCCTAAGCTGAGACACCAAACACAGCCTCAGCCGTCGCGCGGGACGAGGCCTGGGCGGCTCCCCCACGGACGAGGCCGGGGCGCGGCGGATCCCCCACGGACGAGGCCTGGGCATGTTCGGTTCAGAGGCAACCTCTGCGCAGCCCTCCCAAAAGTCGCATGCAATTCGGTTGACCGAACTTTTCCCATCACCCAGAAACGTTGGAATTGCAACGACACTATTTCAATACATAAAAGGTTAACAGGGAAATTGCATGCGACATTGTTGGGGAACCACGACGATGCCCCATACACGATCCGGCCACGACCGGGACAGGTCGAGAGACATGCGAACGCGAAACCGCCGCCTGGGTCCACTGGTACAACACCCGCCGCCCCCTCTCCCTGGGCGGCATCACACCACAACAAGCAGAAAATCAACACACAACAACACGAAAGGAAGCGGCCTCAACAAGCCTCCACAAAACCCGGGATTTGACACACCCGCTAAGGGGCATTGCACCCGTTACGTGGCGCTGCACCCTTTACGTGGCGCTGCACCCGTTACGTCGCGCTGCACCCGTTACGTCGCGCTGCACCCGAACAGAAGGGGTGCAATGCCTACAGATCGGGTGCACGACCCCCGCCACAAGCTCACATGCGGACCTGCCCGAAAGGACGTCCACGGACCCGACAGGCTTGGCTGGGCCCGGCGGCAACGAACCCCAGACAGCCAACCGGGCCCGAGGGCGGCAGGGCCTGACGGGCCTTCGAGACGACGAGCCGAGCGGGCGGCTCGCGGCGCAGACAACGAGCGGGCCACCGAGCGCGCGGCTCGCGGCGCTGCGCGGCATCAAGCCCGGGCGCGGGGCACACATACGCCGAGCCCGGGCGCGGGGCACACATACAACGAGCCCGGACGCGGGGCACACATACGACGAGGCCGGGGCCAGCCGCGCGCAACAGCACGACCGAGCCCCGGCCTCGTGAAAAAATCAAGCCAAGCGATCCACCATGAGATGCGCGAAGGCCTCCAGCGCCTTCTTCGGCTCGCCCTTCGGCAGCGGCGCGAGCGTTGCAACCGCGTCATCCGCCCACGTGCGCGCAAGCTCACGCGTCTCTCCAAGCACGTCATGGCAGCGCAACTGCTCCACGACGGACGCGAGAGCCTCATCGGACGACAGATCTCCGCTCAGATCCCGCAGAATGCGCTCCCCCGCCTGGTCGATCGTGCCGGCGGCTTCCCGGCGACGCAGCAGCAAAACCGGCAGCGTATCCACGCCTTCACGCAAGTCAGTGCCGGGCGTCTTACCGGACTGCTCACCCGACGAAGCAAGATCCAGCACGTCGTCAGCGATCTGAAAGGCGACCCCCACCTTTTCCCCGAACTCGGCCAAGACATCACTAACGAGCGACCCAGCGCCCGCCAGCAGCGCACCGAAAGACGCGGCGGCTGACACAAGCGAACCCGTTTTGTCAGCCAAAACCTGCAGGTAGAAGTCCACACGATCCACCCCGTCGGTCGGCCCGAACGTCTCATTGAGCTGCCCCTCGCACAGCCGTTCAAAGGTACGCGCATGGCTAGCGACCATGTCAGGACCCAGGGAGGCGATAAGCAGCGACGCACGAGCGAACAGAATGTCGCCCGCCAGGATCGCGCGATTATTACCCCAAAGGTGCTGGGCGGAGGGCACCCCTCGACGCGTCGGAGCAGAATCCATGACATCGTCGTGATACAGCGACGCCAGGTGCGTCAGCTCGACAGCCGTCGCGGCCGCGATGACCTTATCGCCGAGTGCGCGCTCGGGATCACCCAACTGCGCACACACGAGGGTCAGCAGCGGACGCATCCGCTTGCCGCCCGCCACCGCCAGATGACGCGTCATCTCGTCAATGAGGTCACGAGACGAGGACACCGCCTCGAGCAAACGACGCTCGACGACCTCGAGCCCCGGCGTGATACGGGCCTCGAGGTCGGGAACATGAAGATCGGGTGTTTGAGCACTCACGGGATCAGTATGACGATCTTTTCAAGCAGGCTCAACACGGGGCCAGGGAACACGCCAAGCGCAACGGTTCCGACGGCACACACCACGATCGCCAAAGCGGACAGGCCTTCAGAGCGAACCACGACAGAATCCTCACCAGGCTCGGTGAAGAACATGACGCGCACCAGGCGGAAATAGTAGAACGCGGTAATCGCCGAAGCAACGAGGCCAACGACCGCGAGCCAGCCGATGCCACCCTTGATCGCATCGGAGAAAATCACGAACTTCCCGATGAATCCACCGGTCAGCGGGATACCCGCGAAGGAAAGGAGGAAGACCAGCATCGAACCCGCAATCCACGGGTTCGTGCGGCCAATACCCGCCCACTTACGCATGCTCGTCGCCTCACCCAGGACGTTGCCCTCGGAATCGCGACCGCGCACGAGCGCAACCACACCGAATGCTCCGACCGTGGCCAGGCCGTAACCCAACGTGTAGAACAACACATGACCCGTGCCGCCCTTCTGGATCGCGAGGATACCCATCAGGATGAAGCCCGCATGAGCGATGGACGAGAAGGCCAGCATCCGCTTGACGTCGTCTTGCACAAGGCCCGCGAAGGTACCGACAATGATCGTCAGCACGGCGACCGCCGCGAAGACGTACAGGAAGTCCCACTGCAGGTAGGCGGCAACGGCCTGATAGAAGCGCGCCATCGCGGCGAAGGCCGCGATCTTCACGGCTGCGGCCATGAAACCCGTCACCGGGGTCGGGGCGCCCGTGTAGACGTCCGGAGTCCACGCGTGGAAGGGCGCGGCACCCACCTTAAACAGCAAGCCCACCATCACGCAGAACACGCCAACCAGGACCATCCAGTCCATGTTCGTGTGAGCGGAGATAGCCGCGCCCAGCGCGGAAATCTGCAACGTGTTGCCGAACCCGAAAAGGAACGCGATACCCATGAGCATGAAAGCGGAGGAGAATGCGCCGAGCACGAAGTATTTGAGTGCAGACTCGTACGACAACTGTCGACGGTAGCGTGCCGTCGCGGCCATGGTGTACAGAGGCAGCGACATAACTTCGAGCGCCACGAACAGGGTCACGAAGTTGTCGGCCGCTGGGAAGATCATCATGCCGCCCAGCGAGAAGAGGGTGAGCGGGAACATTTCAGAACGCTGGTAGTTTGCGCGTTCCGTGAGTTCCTCAGCCGCCGATTCAGGACGGTCGGAGGGCTGGCCCGCAAACGCGCCGTCGCCGACGCTGGTACGGTCCGCCATGACCAGGACGGCCAGGAAACCGATGATCACGAGGATGGACTGAGCGCCAACCGAAAGCGGGTCCTCGATGTACTCCCCCAGCGAGGCCGGGGAAGCGAGGACAGGTGCCCAACGCAAAGCAAGTATGACGGCGGCGCCAGCGGTCGCTAGGACCGACAGAGCGATGACGATGGGGCGGCGCGCCTTGGCTGGGGCGAAGGCCTCAACGAGAATGCCGAAGACGGCACCACCCAGCACGAGGAGGATAGGCGCGAGGCTCAACCAGTGAACCTCGGGGGCCTGGAAGTTAGCCATGGGTAGGACGTTCACTGTGCGCTCCCTTCAGAGGTGGCGCCGACCTGCGAAGTGGCCAGGTCGAGGTCTGAAGCAACCGGGGTCAGGGCGCTCACGAGGGGCGCCGACCAGATACCAAGGATGAGCATCGCGGCCACGAGCGGTGCCATGACGCCGCGTTCGCGCGCCCCAAGGTCCGCCAGGTCCTCCTTGCCTTTGCCGGGCGCGCCCGTGAAGACACGCTGGTAGGGCATGAGGATGTAGAGGGCGGCGATGACGACGCCGAGGACCGCGAAGAGCGCCAGCGGGCCGTTGACCGTCCATGTGCCCATGAGCACGAGGTACTCGGGGACGAAGCCGGACAGGCCTGGAAGCGCGATGGAAGCAAGCCCAGAGAAGAGCCACAGGCCGGCGAGGACCGGCGTAACTTTCTGCATGCCGACGTACTCGCGCATATCCTGTGTGCCGCCGCGACGCGAGAGCCAGCCGGACAGGAGGAACATCGCGGCGATGGAGACGCCGTGAGCGACCATGTAGAACATGGCGCCAACCAGGGCGATCTGCGAGCCGATGAAGACGCCCAGCACCATGAACCCGAAGTGCGACACGGAGGTGTAGGACACGAGGCGCATGATGTCGTTCTGTCCGTTGGCGGACAGGCCGCCCCACAGGATGGAGACGACAGCGAGGACGCACATGACCCACTTGGCGGACGCGGAGGCGCCGGGGGTGAGCTGCAAGCACATCGTGATCATGCCGAAGGTGCCGATCTTGTCCAGGACGCCGACCAACAGCACGGACGTGCCGGGGCGAGCAACGGCGGCCGCATCAGGCAGCCACGTGTGAACGGGAACCATCGGGGCCTTGATCGCGAAGGCGACCATGAAGGTCACGAAGATGACCATCTGCGCGGGCATGGACTGGGTCGGCAGGATACCTGCGAGGGTGTCCATGCGGAAGAAGGCCGTCGTGTCCGCCTGGGTGGCGGCCAGGCGCGCCCAAATGTAGATGATGCCACCAAGCATGACGAGGCCGCCGAAGAGCGAGTAAAGCAGGAACTTCATCGCGGCCTTGTGGCGCGCTGACGCCTCGCCGAGGCCGTAGCGTCCGATCATCAGGTAGAGCGGGACCAGCATCGCTTCGAACGCGATGTAGAAGACCGCCAGGTCGAAGGCCGCGAAGATGAGGACCATGAAGGCCTGGAGCGACAGGACCAGGGCGGGCTGTGCTCCTCGGTCCTCGTTCTCGTTCCAGCCTGCGACCAGAACGATCGGGACGAGGACGAGAGCCAGGAGAATCATGACGAGGCCGAGAGACGTAACGGCCACGGACCAGGTCACGCCGATCTGCGGGATCCACGTGCGGGACTCGTAGAGCTGGTACGAGGCCGGGGCCGACCAGTTGAACGCGGTGGCGGCCACGTACACGCCGAGGCAGAGCTCGACGAGGGCGATAACTAAGGCGACCAGGCGCCCAGCGGCGCGCCGCAGGGGCGGGACGAAGCCGAGGAGGGCCGCGCCCGCGGCCGGGATGGCCACGAGGACGGTCAGCCACGGGAAGTTAGCAGCAACCATTGCACTTTCCATTGTCGTAAACCCCTTAGAGCCTGAATCCGAGGACGATGGCCAGGGCGAGGATGACGCCTCCCAGGATGTAGGCGGCGTACGTGCGTACGAGGCCGTTCTGGGTGACACCGACGAGGCGTCCGAGCAGTTGCGAGCCGCCTCCGAGGCCGTTCAGTGCTCCATCGATGGCACTCGCATCGCCGACGGTTGCGACGGTGACGAGGCCTTTGGCGGGCATCATGAACAGGGTTTCGTTGACGGTGTCCTGGTAGAGGTCGCGGCGAGCGGCCTCGGTCAGGGCGTTACCTGCGGGGACGGAGGTGGGGACTTCGTCGCGCCCGTACTTCATCCACGCGATGAGCGCGCCGACGATGACGAGGGCGAGCGTGGCTCCCTGGATAACGTACTCGTTCATGACGGGGTGTCCGTGTTCGAGCTGGCCGATAGAGGGGGCCAGCCAGGTGACGAACGCGTCGCCCACGGACAGGGCACCGCCCAGGACAACCGCGCCGATCGCGAGGATGATCATGGGGATCGTCATGAGGGGACCGGACTCGTGCGGGTGCACGGGCGCGCCCTCAGCTTCGGTGGTCCAGCGGGCCTTGCCGTGGAACGTCATGAAGAAGAGGCGGGACATGTAGAACGCTGTCACGCCGGCGCCAACCAGCGCGACGGTTCCGTAGACCCAACCGATCCAGGTGGCTTCTGTGGTGGCGAAGGTGTGGGCGCTGAACGCGGCCTCGATGATCTTGTCCTTCGACCAGTAACCGGCGAAGGGCGGGACGCCGAGGATCGCGAGCCAGCCCATCATGAAGGTCAGCCACGTGACTTTCATGGCACCGCGCAGGGCCCCAAAGCGGCGCATGTTGACCTGGTCGCCCATGCCGTGCATGACGGAACCAGCACCGAGGAACATGAGGGCCTTGAAGAAGCCGTGCGTGAAGAGGTGGAAGATCGCGAAGGCCCAGCCGATGGGACCCAGGCCCGCGCCGAGCATCATGTAGCCGATCTGGCTCATGGTTGAGGCTGCGAGGACCTTCTTCATGTCGTCCTTCGCACAGCCGACGATCGCTCCGAAGAGGAGGGTGATCGCACCGACAATGGCGACAGCGGTGGAGGCCACGGGCGCGGCGACGAAGATGGCGCCTGAGCGGACGATCAGGTAGACGCCTGCGGTGACCATCGTGGCCGCGTGAATGAGGGCGGACACGGGGGTGGGACCCGCCATGGCGTCGCCCAACCATGCTTGCAGTGGGAACTGAGCGGACTTACCGCAGGCAGCCACGAGCAGGAAGAAGCCGATGAACGTGGCGGAGGCGACGGGAATCGTCGAGGCCTGGGCTGAAACGTCCGCGAAGGACACGGAATGGAAGGAGGCGACCATGGCCATCATGGCGATGAGCATGCCCATATCGCCGACGCGGTTCATGACGAACGCCTTCTTGGCGGCCACCGCGTTGGCGGGCACGTGGTTCCAGAAGCCGATGAGCAGGTACGAGGCCAGGCCTACGCCTTCCCACCCGGCGAAGAGGCCGACGTAAGAGTCGGCCAGCACCAGCGTGAGCATCGCAGCGATGAAGAAGTTCAGGTAGGCGAAGAAACGTCGGCGGGCCTCGTCGTGCTCCATGTAGGCGATCGCGTACACGTGGATGAGCGAGCCGACGAAGGTGACGAGGAGGACGAAGGTGATGGACAGCGGATCGACGAGCAGGCCGAAGTTCACGGTGAAATCACCGGCGGGGATCCACGTGAAGAGGGTTTGCGCGTAGCGACGCGCGTCTTCGGGGGAACCCCACATTTGGGCGGCGATGGTCGCACCGATGACGAAGGTCGACCAGGATGCGAGGGTCGCCAGCAGGTGGCCCCACTTGTCGGCTGAGCGTCCCGCCAGCAGAAGCAGTCCTGCGCTGACGAGCGGGATGAGGATGAGGAGCCACGCGTAGGAGGCGGCTCCGGTGACGCCGACCGTCTGGGCGGCGCTGGGAGCCTGCGCGGACATGAAGGTGGTCATGAGTTACGTCCTCCTTCAGTTCTTCAGCAGGTTCATGTCGTCCACGCTCGTGGTCGAGCGGGAACGGTAGATGGACACGATGATCGACAGGCCGACGACAACTTCAGCGGCCGCCACGACCATGACGAAGAACGCCATGATCTCTCCGTCGACGTTGGAATTGATGCGCGAGAACGTCACGAGGACGAGGTTCGCGGCGTTGAGCATCATTTCGACGCCCATGAGCGCGATGACCGCGCTGCGGCGCACGAGGACCGTGGTCGCTCCGATGGCGAACAGCACACCCGCGAGGATGAGGTACCAGGCGAGACTCATTTGCTCTCCTCCTTCTTCTCAGTGGGGGTGGTGGTGCGCGCCTTTCGGGCCCGCGGCTGGGCTAGTCCGGTGGGCGCGGCGGCGCCGGGCATCCCGAAGGAGCCGGAGCGGGGGACGTCGGGCGTGCGCCCGATGGTGTAGGGCGATTCCTCGAATGCTTCGGCGGCGTCAGCCTCGCTGCGCGCGATGGCGAGCTGTTCGGACACCTCGGGGGTGACTTCACCGATCGTACGGACGAGGCCGCGCACGCGCAGCACGCGGGGCACGGATTCTTCGAGGGCGCTGAGGGTCTCACCCGAGATGGCGGGCACGTCGGCCGCGTTCGACTGGGCGTAGACGCCGGGGGCGGGCAGCTGACCGATGCGCGAACCCTTGTCGGCGAAGGCACGCATCTTGGAGCGCGCCGTCTCAGCTTGGTCGGCTTTGGGGCGCAGGCGGTCAGAGTGGGTGAGCAGCATCGCGCCGACGGCGGCGGTGATGAGCAGGCCACCGGCGAGTTCCATGCTCAGCCAGTGCTCCTGGAACAGGGTGATCGCCAGGTCGGTGATCGGCTGGTCGGAGTAGGGGTCGGCCTCTCTGGGCGCGTAGGCGGCGGGCATGGACTTCAGGATCGCGGTCGTCATGATCACGATTATGCCGAGGCCGCCGAGCACCGACGCGACGATCGCGCCGCGGCTCTGGCGGGCGTAGTCGTCGGAGGTGCCGATGCCGATCAGCATGATGACAAAGAGGAAGAGCATCAGGATCGCGCCGGTGTACACGACGATCTGCGCGACACCCAGGAAGGGGGCGCTATTGGCGATGTACAGGACGGCCAGGCCGAGCATGACGCCGACCATGCAGATGACCGAGTGTGCGGCCTTCTTACAGAAGAGGACACCCAGAGCGCAGGCAACCATGACGATGGCCGTGCATGCGAAGAGGATGATCTCCCCCGTTGACCCCATCATGGGCCAACCGTTGGACAGGTTCATCAGTGTGTCTCCTTCACGACTCTTACCGTCTCGAGGGACGGGTCGTCGGGCCGACGGCTCGCGACCCAGTCGACCTGGGCGGCGGTGGGGCCGGTGACCTCCCCACGGTAGTAGTCGATGTCATTCTTACCCTCGACCATCGGGTGGGGTGCTGCAAGCATGCCGTCTGCGAGCGGGACCAGCAGGTCTTCCTTCTGGTAGATGTCGTCCGCGCGCGTGTACTTGGCGAGTTCGAAGTCGTTCGTCATCGTCAGAGCGCGCGTTGGGCACGCCTCGATGCACATGCCGCAGAAGATGCATCGCAGGTAGTTGATCTGGTAGACGCGACCGTAACGCTCACCCGCGGAGTACTGCTCGTCGGGCGTGTTGGATGCGGCCTCCACGAAGATCGCGTCGGCGGGGCAGGCCCAAGCGCACAGTTCACAGCCGACGCACTTTTCGAGGCCGTCGTCGTAGCGGTTGAGCTGGTGCCGTCCGTGGAAGCGGGGCATGACGCGCGCGGGTTCGCGCGGGTACTGCTCGGTGACGGTGGGCCGGAAGAAGGAAGACAGGGTGACTCCGTAGCCGGCCATGGGCGCGACGAACTGGGCGAAAGCGCCCTTGGGGTCGTGCTCGAAGAGCATCTCCTCGTCGGTGGTCTTCTCACTCATCGGTGGCCTCCTTCGGGTTCTTAATTGCCGAGGCCGTGGCCAGTTCGCCGTCAATGGTGACGGTGGCGCGCGGGCTGGGGATGGGGGTTTGTCCTGGCAGCGGTGGGACGGGGAAGCCGTCTTCGAAGCCGGTGTATTCGCGTTCGGACGCTGGGATCGGCTCTGGTTCGGGTTTGTCGGTGAGCCAGATGATCGCCAGGGCAATCAGGAAGAGTCCGCCGACGCTGCCGAAGAGGACCGGCGTGGAGAGCTGGACGAACTGGGTGATGCCGCGCACGAGGGCGACGAGCACGAGCCAGCCCAGTGCGATGGGCATGAGGCGCTTCCACCCCAGGTTCATGAACTGGTCGTAGCGGAAGCGCAGCAGCGTGGCGCGCGTCCAGATGAGCAGGAACATGAAGAACCAGATTTTCAGGAAGAACCACAGCATCCCCCACCAGCCGGAGTTGAGGAATTCGACGTGGGAGAGCGGCCAGGGGGCGTGCCAGCCGCCGAGGAACATCGTGGTGGCCACGGCCGAGACGTTGAGCATGTTGACGTATTCGGACAGGTAGTACCAGCCGAACTTCATCGACGAGTACTCGGTCATGTGGCCGGCGACGAGTTCGCCTTCGGCTTCGGGCAGGTCGAAGGGCAGGCGGTTAACTTCGCCGGTGGCGCTGATGCAGTAGATGACGAACGCGGGGAACAGGGTGAACGCCCACCAGAACTGGCCCTGAGCGGCCACAATCTGCGAGGTTGACATGGAGCCCGACATGAGGAACACGCTCACGAGGGACAGTCCCATGGCCAGTTCATAGGAGATGACCTGCGCGGAGGAACGCACGGCGCCGTACAGGGGCAGGGTCGAGCGGGTCGACCAGCCACCCAGAACAATGCCGTACAGGCCCAGCGAGGCGATCGCCAGAATGTACAGGGAGGCGACGGGCATGTCGGTCAACTGCAGCGGCGTCGAGATGTTTCCGATCGTCACGTTCGGACCCATCGGGATGACCGCGTAGACGCTGAACGCCGCGAAAGCCGCGATCGCGGGAGCCAGGAAGTACAGGAACCTCTCGGCTCGGCGGGTCCACATGTCCTCCTTGAAGAGGAGCTTACCGGCGTCGGCGAACGCCTGGAACAGGCCGAGGGGACCAGCCACGTTCGGGCCGGGACGCGTCTGCATGCGGCCCAGGCCTCTGCGCTCGACCCACAGGGCCAGCAGCACGTTGGCGATCAGGAAGACGATGATGAACACGGCCTTGATGAGGCTGAGCCACCAGGTTTCCTGGCTAAAGTCCGCGGCGGTGTATTCCGGGACTGCGAAGGGGGTCAGTGTCATCGTGCCACCTCCTGCGTGGCGCGCAGGGTCACGACGGTGCCGACACCGCCGAGGTTGTCGTGAATAACGGAGCCGGTCGAGCACTCGGGCACCCACGCGACGGAGTCGGGCAGGTCCGCGATGGCGGCCGGGAGAGTGACGCGTCCACGTTCGGTCTGAAGCGTCGCATCCGCGCCGGGTGCGATACCCGCGGCGGCCAGCGTCGCGGCCGAGGCCAGGAGGATCGGGCAGCGGGCCGAACCGGCCAGCCACGGGGCACCATCCTGGAGACGACCGGCGTCGATCATCGGCTTATGGGAAGCGAGAACGACCTCGCCTTTCCCGGCGGTGACGGGGACCTGCGCCGGAACCGGGGTAAAGCCCTGCGGTGCTGCGTCCCACTCCATGAGGGGGTTGACTTCCTCGTACAGGTCGGCCAGGGTGGTGATCCCCAGGTCAGTATCGAACTCCTCGGTGAGGCGCACGAGCACGTCGCGGTCCGTCAGGGACGTCGCGGAGCGGGCCTGGCCGAAGGGACGCAGACGTCCCTCCCAGTTGATGAACGTACCGTTCTTCTCGACCGCGGGGGCCACGGGAAGGACAACGTCGGCGCGCTCAGTGACCTCAGAGGCACGAACCTCGAGGGAGACCAGGAAGGGGACCTCGTCGAGCGCGGCGCGCACGCGGGCCGGATCACTAAAGTCGCGCACGTCGACGCCGCCGACGACGAGAGCCGCAAGCTCACCGGAGGCAGCCGCCTCAATCATGGCCGCGGCATCCAAGCCGCGCTCAGGCAGCTCACCCCACCCCAGGGAGGCGGCCCCGGCCTCGTCGATCGTACGGCCGAAGGGAAGCAGACCCGGGAGGAGACCGGCCTCGACGGCGGCACGATCACCGGCGCGGCGAGGAACCCACGCGAGGCGGGCGCCCGTACGCTCCGCGAGAGCGACGACGGCTGAAAGCAAGCCGGGGGTCTGCGCAGCGCGCTCGCCCACGAGGACGACGCCGCCAGACAGGGCCTGCGCCAGGTCAGCGCAGGCGCCACCCGCCTTAATGGAGTCCACGACGCCCGGCTCAGCGCCGGGGGCGGCGTGCAGAACCCGCGCGTTCATCTTACGCGAACCGTTGGAGGTGAAGGGCGCGACAGTCGCGACCTTGACGCCCGACTTGCGCGCTGCCTTGCGCAGGCGCAGGAACACGGCACCGCACTCGTCCTCAGGTTCGAGAGCGACCAACAAAACCTGACCCGCGCTCTCCAGGTCCGCGTACGTGACCTCGAGGCCGGACCCCGCCACGAACGAGGCCAGGAACGAGCGCTCCTCCTCGGAAGACGGGCGCGAACGAAAGTCAATCGAATCGGAACCCACGACCATGCGCGCAAACTTCGACCACGCCCACGCGTCCTCGAAGGTGAGGCGGCCGCCGGGCAGGAAACCCACGGACGAACCGGCCTGCTCCAGGCCCTCACGGACGCGGTCAAGCGCGTCAGACCAGGAGGTGGGCACCAACTCGCCATCCACGCGCACGAGCGGGTACGTCAAACGATCAACCTTGTCCCACTCGAAGGCGAAGCGGTCCTTGTCGGTGATCCACTCTTCGTTCACCTCCGGGTCGTTGCCACTCATCCGACGCACCACCTCACCGCGACGCATATCCTGACGGATCGCGGAGCCGGACGCATCGTGTTCCGTGACCGAAGCCGTGGAAACCAAGTCGAAGGGGCGCGCGCGGAAGCGGTACGACGCGGCAGTCAGAGCACCGACCGGGCAAATCTGGATAATGTTGCCCGAAAAATAGGACGCGAAAGCGCGGCCCGACACGTCGCGCTCGGCGACGGAAAGCTCACCCTCGTTGAGCGAACCGACGATCGCGTCCGTGCCGAACGGAGACGACAATGACGAGGTCCGGGCCTCCTTGGCAGCAGGGTCGAAGAAGCCGAGGGTGGTCGTGTCGAATCCGCCGACCTGCTCGCCCATGAAGTAATGGTCGTCCGTGGGGGCGGTGCCACCGCCACGACCCTGCAGGTCCATGAACACGTCGCCCGAAATTTCCTTGCCGAAACGCACGCAGCGCTGGCACAGGATGCAGCGCTCGCGATCCAGCAGAATCTGGGAGGTCAGACGCAGCGGCTTCTTGAAAGTACGCTTAGCGTCCGTGAAGCGGGACTTGCCGCGTCCCTCCTTCATCGCCTGGTTCTGCAAGGGACACTCGCCGCCCTTGTCGCAAACCGGGCAGTCTAGCGGGTGGTTGATCAGCAGGAACTCCATGACGCCACGCTGAGCGCGATCCGCCACCTTGGAGGTGTGCTGGGTCTTGACGACCATGCCCGGGGTAACCGTCTGCGCACACGAGGGCTGAGGCTTGGGCATGAAACGCAGCTGACCCGTGTTGCGGTCGGGCATGCCGACCTCGACCAGGCACTGGCGACACGCGGCCACCGGAGCCAAGAGCGGGTGATCACAAAAACGCGGGATCCTGATGCCGGCCTGCTCGGCCGCGCGGATCACGAGCGTACCCTGGGGGACAGAAACCTGAACGTCGTCGATGGTGACGTCGATCATCTTGGGCGCGTCGCTCATCGGCCACCTCCTCGCGCGTAGTTAGCGGACGCCTCGTAGGGGAAAAGCTCGCGTGCGGGCGTGGCCAGCCCGGCCTCGAACTCGTCGCGGAAGCGCTTGATGCCCGACATAATCGGGGTTGCTGCAGCATCACCCAGCGGGCAGAAGCTACGGCCCGCAATGTTATGCGCGATCTCGTCAAGCAGATCCACGTCGCCGGGGCGACCCTCACCCCGCTCGAGACGCAGCATAATCTGCTTCATCCAATAGGTGCCTTCACGGCAGGGCGTGCACTTACCGCAGGACTCATGCTGATAAAACTCCGACCAGCGGGCGATGACGCGCACAACCGAGACCGTCTCATCGAACACCTGCAGCGCACGCGTACCCAACATCGACCCGGCTGCGCCCACGGACTCATAATCCAGGGGAGTATCCAGCTCATCCTCGGTGAAAATCGGGGTAGAAGAACCGCCGGGGGTCCAGAACTTCAGCTGGTGGCCCGAACGGATACCGCCCGCCATCTCAATGAGCTCACGCATCGTGATACCGAAGGGAGCCTCGAACTGGCCTGGGTTTTCCACGTGACCCGACACAGAGAAAATGCCGTGACCCTTAGACTTCTCAGTGCCCATCGACGCATACCACTCAGGCGAGTTACGGAAGATACCCGCCACCTGGGAGATAGTCTCCACGTTGTTAACCACCGTGGGACGGGCGTACAGGCCGGCAACCGCGGGGAACGGGGGCTTCAGACGCGGGTGGCCTCGGCGCCCCTCAAGGGAATCCAACAGGGCCGTCTCTTCACCGCAGATGTAGGCGCCGGCGCCCGCATGAGCGGTAATACGCAGGTCGCCGAGCACGCCAGCCTCACTGGCCTCACGCACAGCCTGAAGCAAACGGCGATACACGTGCGTAACCTCGCCGCGCAAGTAGACGAACGCGTGGTCGCAACCAATCGCACGCGACGTGATCGCGATACCTTCAATGAGAACATGCGGGTTGCCCATGATGAGCGGGATGTCCTTGCAGGTGCCCGGCTCGGACTCGTCAGCGTTCACCACGAGATAGCGGGGACCACCATCAGCGGGGGGCAGGAAGGACCACTTGAGGCCGGAGGGGAAACCGGCGCCGCCACGGCCTCGTAGACCCGAATCCTTCACGGCCGCGATGATGTCGGCGGGCTCCATCGTACGGGCCTTCTCGAGGCCCCGGTAGCCTCCTCGCGCCCGGTAGGAGTCCAGCGTCCAGGAACGTTCCTCTCCCCACCCATTCGTGAGGATCGGGGTCAGCGGCCCAGGCGCAACATATGTGGTGCTCACTTGGCCTTCACTCCCTTCTTTTCCGAGGCCTTCGCGGATGCCTTCGTGGGGGCCTTCGTGGCCTTCGTGGATGCCTTCGAGGCCTTCGTGGGGGCCTGGTCGGCGGCCTTGTCAGCCACCGGCTCGGTCCAGCCCTTCGCCGCGGCGATCTTTCGGCCCAGCAGGGTCGAGGGGCCAGCGGAGGGGCCCTCGTCCTCGTGGCCGTCCAGGAAGCCAGCGAGGACTCGCTCGTTCTCCTTGAACGTGGGTGCCACGATCGGTCCGCGCGTCGGGTGAATATCGCGACCAGCCTGGATGTCATCAATCATGGCCAGCGCCGAGGACGGGGTCTGGTTGTCGAAGAATTCCCAGTTGACCATGACGACGGGCGCGTAGTCGCACGCCGCGTTGCACTCGATGCGCTCGAGCGTGATCTTTCCGTCTTCGCTGGTCTCGTCGCTGCCGACGCCGACCTTCTCGGAGACCTTTTCCCAGATCTCGTCGCCGCCCATGACGGCGCACAGCGCGTTCGTGCACACGCCCACCAGGTAGTCGCCGGTGGGGTGGCGCTTGTACTGCGTGTAGAAGGTCGCGACCGCGCTGATCTCTGCGCGGGGCAGGTCCAGCGTGGCGGCGATGAAGTCGATGCCGTCCGGGCTGACGTAGCCGTCGACGGACTGGACCAGGTGCAACATGGGCAGCAGTGCCGAGCGCGCGTGACCGTCCGGGTAGCGGGCGATAATCTGGGCGGCATCCGCCTCCAGGCGTGCCAGTGTGTCGGGTGTATAGCTCATCGATCAACGCCTCCGAGAACGGGGTCGATAGCGGCCAGGGAAACAACCACGTCGGCCAGTTGGCCGCCCTCAGTCATCATGGCCAGTGATTGCAGGTTAGCGAAGGAGGGGTCGCGGAAGTGCGCGCGGAACGGGCGGGTGCCACCGTCGGAGACGAGGTGAACGCCCAGGATGCCCTTCGCGTGCTCGACGGTCTGATAGACCTGGCCGGCGGGCACGTGGAAGCCCTCCGTGACGAGCTTGAAGTGGTGAATGAGGGATTCCATGGACTCCCCCATGATTTCACGCACGTGCTCAGCGCAGTTGCCCTGGCCGTCGGTGGCGACCGCCAGACGCGCCGGCCATGCGATCTCCGGGTCCGCAACCATGGTGGGCGCGCCCTCGCATTCGTCGAGCTTGGCCAGGGCCTGCCACACGATGCGCATCGACTGGTAGCACTCGTCGAATCGAACCATCGTGCGGTTGTAGACGTCGGAGTGGTCGCGTGTGGGAACGTCGAACTCGAAGTTCTCGTAGCCGCAGTACGGCTGGCTCTTGCGCAGGTCCAGGGGCAGGCCGGCGGCGCGCACGCCGGGGCCGGTGTGGCCCAGAGCCATGAGGGCGCTCAGCGGCATGACGGCCACGTCACACAGTCGCTTCTTAAAGATCGGGTTCTCGACCAGGATGTCCTGCAGCTCGCCGATGTCCTTGCGGGCCCGGCGCAGTCGTTCACGGATGTAGTCTGTCGTCCCTTCGCCGATGTCCTGTACGACGCCGCCGGGGCGAATGTACTCGTGGTTCATGCGCAGGCCGGTGATGCGTTCGAAGACGCGCAGGATTTCCTCACGGGCGCGGAAGCCGATCGTCATGATCGTCGTGGCGCCCATTTCGTTGCCGGTGGAGCCGATGGCGACCAGGTGTGAGGCGATACGACACAGCTCCATCATGACGACACGGATGAGGGTCGCGCGCTCGGGTACGTCCTCTTCGATGCCGAGGAGCTTTTCGACGCCGAGGCAGTAGGCGGTCTCCTGGAAGAAGGGGGCGACGTAGTCCATGCGCGTGCAGTAGGCGACGCCCTGGGTCCACGTGCGGTATTCCATGTTCTTCTCGATGCCGGTGTGCAGGTATCCGGTGTCGACGCGGGTCTCGCGGACCTTTTCTCCGTCAAGTTCGAGGATGAGACGCAGGACGCCGTGGGTCGAGGGGTGGACGGGACCCAGGTTGACGACGATACGTTCGGATGTGATGGCCTCGATCTCGTGCAGGACGTCGTCCCAGTCGCCGCCCTGGGTGAGGACTTCGGGGATGTCTTCGATGGGCAGGTCGGCCTGGCCTGCAGGCGCGTGGAAGGCGGTGGTCATCAGTTCACACTCCTACGGACGTCAGCGGAAGCGTTGACGGCGCCCTTGAATTCGACGGGGATGCCGCCCAGCGGGTAGTCCTTGCGCTGGGGGTGCCCAACCCAGTCGTCGGGCATCGCGGTGCGCGTCAGCGAGGGGTGCCCGGTGAAGACGATGCCGATGAGGTCCCAGGTTTCGCGTTCTTGCCAGTCGTTTCCGGGGTAGACGGAAACGATGGAGGGGATGCGGGGGTCTTCGTCGGGGCACGTGACTTCGAGGCGGATCATGCGGTTGTGCGTGATCGAGTACAGGGGGTAGATGGCGTGCAGCTCGCGGCCCTTATCGAGGGGGTAGTGCGCGCCGTTGGTGCCCAGGCACAGCTCGAAGCGCAGGTCGGCGTCGTCGCGCAGGTACTTGGCGACGCGCGCGATGTGCTCGCGGGCGATGAAGATGCCGAGCTGTCCGCGGTCGATGGTGACCTTTTCGATGACGTCGGAAACCTTCAGGCCATCGGCGACGATGAGTTCTTCGAGGACGTCAACGACCTGGTCGAACCAGCCGCCGTAGGGGCGGGAGGCCTCGCCGGGCAGGAAGGAGTCGGTCACGAGGCCGCCGAAACCGGAGGTTGAGGAGTCGGTGCCCGCGCCGAAGAGGCCCTCGCGGTGGGCGATGGGTTCGGGCAGGGCGAAGCCGCGCTGGGACGAGGCCCGGGTGGCTTCGGCGGGCGCGTCACCTTCGGGGATGGACACGTCACTCATGCGAGGAGTCCCTTCATCTGGTGGGTGGGGGTCGCTTCGAGGGCGGCTTTCTCGGCTGCTCGGGCGATCTCGCGGCGGTGGACGCCGAGGGGTTCCTTGCCGATTTGCTCACGCAGGACGAGGACAGCGTGGATGAGGGCCTCGGGGCGGGGCGGGCAGCCGGGCAGGTAAACGTCGACGGGGACGATGTGGTCGCAGCCCTGGACGACGGCGTAGTTGTTGAAGACGCCGCCGGAGGACGCGCACGCGCCCATGGAGATGACCCACTTGGGTTCGGGCATTGAGTCGTAGACGCGTCGGATGATGGGAGCCATCTTGTGCGAGACACGACCGGACACGATCATCATGTCGGAGTGACGCGGCGAAGCGCGGAAGACTTCGAGGCCGAAGCGCGCCATGTCGAAACGGGGGGTACCGGCGGCCATCATTTCGATGGCGCAGCACGCCAGACCCATGGTGACGGGCCACTGGCTGTACTTGCGTGCGAGCCCGAGGACCTTTTCGACGCTGGTGAGCGCGATGCCCGCAGGCAGGGATTCTTCAAGTCCCACTTGTCTGTTCCTTACTTATATCTCAGTAATCCAGGCCGCCGCGTCGCCATTCGTAGGCGTAGGGGACGCAGAGGGTGACCAGGAAGCTCATCATGACGACCAGTCCGAACAGGCCCAGCTGGTTGAAGCTGACGGCCCACGGGTACATGAACACAACTTCGATGTCGAAGATGATGAAGGTCATCGCGACCAGGTAGTAGCGCACCGGGAAGCGGCCCTCGGTGAGGTGAGCGCTGGTCGGCTGGATGCCGCACTCGTAGTTGTCGGCCTTGGTTGTGGACTTCTTGGTGGGGCCAAGGATCGCGGAGGCGACCAGGCCTCCGAAGGCTAGGACGAGGGCGGCTGCCGACATGATGAGCAGCGGCACGTAGGGATTCGTCATCGTTCCTCCCGGTTATGGGTGGTGGTGGTCATGCGGGTCGCACCACCTTGGTCAGCATGGTGATGAGTTGGTCGTCGAAGTCGCCTCCGCTCCTCTCGTACCCGTCCGATAGGAGCTTGTGGACGAGTGTCATGAGGCGCGGGATGGGCAGCCCGACGTTCGTGCAGGCGCGCATGATCGTCGGGTTTTCGATGAGCGCGACGAAGATGCGGCCCAGCTGGTAGTAGCCGCCGTATTCGTCGCGAAGCATGTGGGGGTATTCGCTCATGGCGCGGTCGATGCCGGCGCGGTGGGAGCGGGAGCGGGCCTGGGCGATGCAGGAGGCCGCGTAGCGTCCGGCTTTCATGGCGGGGGCGATGCCTTCGCCGTTGTAGGGGGAGACCATGCCACCGGCGTCGCCGACGAGGACGAGGCCCTGGGTGTAGTGGGGCTTGCGGTTGAAGCTCATGGGCAGGGCCGCGGAGCGTAGCTGGCCGATTTGGTTGTCGGGGGTGAAGCCCCATTCTTCGGGCAGGTTCGCGGTCCAGGTCTTGAAGACCTCGCGGTAGGGCAGGTTGGTGGCGCCGGCGCGCGAGGCGACGGAGCCGAGGCCGACGTTGACGACGCCGTTACCCATGGGGAAGATCCAGCCGTAGCCGGGCAGCAGGTCGGAGGCGCCCGGGGTGCCGCTCCACAGTTCGAGGTGGGATTCCATCCATTCTTCGTCGCCGCGGGGGCTCGCGAAGTATGCGCGTGCTGCGACGCCCATGGGGCGGTTCGTCTTCTTTTCGAGGCCGAGGCTGGTGGCCAGTCGCGCGGCCACTCCGCCGGCGTCGACGGTGATGGCGGCGCGCACCGTGGTGGTGGTAGCGTCCTTGCCGCGCCCGCTTTTGGCGGTGACGCCGATGACGCGGCCGGAGCCGTCCTGGATTGCTCCGGTGACGGTGACGCCCTCGTAGAGGCGGGCGCCGGCTTCGACGGCGCGGCGCGCGAGCGCGTGGTCGAGGTCCACGCGGGCTCGTGTCATGCCGTAGCCGGGCAGGGATTTTTGGTCGGGCCAGTCCATGTGGACGGTGTGGCCGCCGCCGATGACGGTGAGGCCACGGTTGCGCATCCATCCGGTGGTGTCCACGCCCATCGCGATGAGTTCGTGCACGGCTGCGGGGGTGAGTCCGTCGCCGCAGATTTTGTCGCGCGGGAAGGGGCTTTTCTCCAGGAGGATGACGTCGAGGCCGACTGTGGCCAGGTGATAGGCGGTGGAGGACCCGCCCGGGCCTGCGCCGACGACGACGACGTCAGCGCTCATGTCGCTGGGCATGGTGGATGCCACGGCATTCCTCCGTTGTGTGGGCGCGCGGGTGCATCCGCGCAAGTGTGCAAGGCGGATGAGGTGTGCACGTCACCCCGATCCGCTCGTCAGCCTAGCTAGGTCACCCTCACCTCGCCGGGTAGGGGCATTTTTCGGCGCATTGTCGGGCGAGGGGGCCGTCGCGATCCTCTCGCGCACACATCATTTGCGCAACGTTTCTCTGTCGTAAATGTCCGCCGGGGTTCGTTCTCGCGAGCGCACTCGCAGAACCCGCCTTACCTGCACACGACAAAGGCCGGGGCACCACGCAGGGGGTCCCGGCCTCGTCGTTAGTCAGACTACGGGAGCGGCTTGACGGCGCGGTGCATGCAGGCGATGCCGCCGGTCAGGTTGCGGTATTCGACCTCGCTCCAGCCGTTGGCGGCCACCATGCGCGCGATTTCCTCCTGCGCGGGCCACTGGCGGATCGACTCGACGAGGTAGTCGTAGGCCCCGTCGTTCGTGGAGGCCAAGCGCGCAATCGTCGGCATGACCGTCTTCTGGTAAACGTTGTACAGGCTGCGGAACGCGCGCGAGGGAGGCGTCGAGAACTCTAGGATGACGAGGCGTCCGCGGGGGCGCACGACGCGCGCCATTTCACGCAGCGCGAGCGCGGGATCGGGGATGTTGCGCAGGCCCCAGGAGATGGTGACCGCGTCGAAGGAGCCGTCTTCGAAGTCGAGGTCCATGGCGTTACCGTGGACGAATTCGAGTTCGGGGTGGCGCTCGCGGCCCACCTCAATCATGCCCTCCGATAGGTCGCAGGCGACGACTTCGGCGCCCCCTTTGGCTAGCGCAGCCGCGGACGCCCCCGTGCCGGCTGCCAGGTCGAGGATGCGTTCGCCGGGGTGGGGGGCGACTGCCTTGCGCAGCGCGGTCATCCAGACATGGTTCAAACCGCCCGTCATCAGCGTGTCCATCATGTCGTAACGCGTGGCGACGGAGTCGAACATCGTTGCAATCTCTTCGGGGACCTTGGTGAGGTCGGCGCGTGGGGCTTGTGTCATGCGTTAATCCTCCCACGTCTTTTAGCGCGCCGCCGCCCCTGCTCCTACCATTGGACCCATGCATGAAGACTTTGGTTGCTCGCGCCTTGTTTTTCAGGCGTTGGGCCTGCCCGCCGAGCACCCGGGGTCTACTTGCTCACTGACGTCCCTGCTTCCGCCGTCGGGTGGCGCGGCGTGGCTGGGTGAGCGCCGCCAGATGGTGGGCCTCGGGCGGGCGCTGACGCTCGAATCCGCAGCCCCGGACGTGATCGCACAGGTGCGCCGCGCGTGGGAGGCCACCCCGGCCTCGTCCCCCGCCGGCGACGCTCCTTCCCCCGTCCTGTTCGCGTCCTTCGCGTTCCGGTCCCCCGCCCGCTCGGTGGCCTTCGTGCCGGCGCTGACTCTCATCGACGAGGCCGGGGCGCGTTGGGCGATCACGGCGGGCATCGGGCAGGCCCCGGATCCGCTGGCGGCGGTTGATGCTGCCCTGGCCGAGGCGAGGCCCGCTCCCCGTGTGCCGGAGTCCTTGACGTTTGGGCAGGGGTCGATGTCGCGGACCCAGTGGCGTGATTCGGTGCGCTCGATGGCGGCTCGCCTGCGCGAGGGCGCCGCCGACAAGGCCGTGATGGCGCGCGACATGACGATTCGGTGCTCGTGGGGCTTCGATGAGCGTTTCCTGTTGGAGCGCCTGACCGAGCTGTATCCGTCGACGTGGCGTTTTAGCGTGGATTCGCTGGTGGGGGCGTCCCCGGAGATGCTGATCGCTGCGCGCGGCGGGATTGTCTCGTCGCGCGTCCTGGCTGGTACCTGCAAGCCGGGCGAGGGCGCGATGCTCGCCTCCAGCCCGAAGGATCTGCGCGAGCACGAGTTGGCGTCGGAGTCGGTGTCCTCCATCCTGGAGCGCCTGTGCCTGGACGTGCGCGCGCAGGGCCCGTTCCTGCTCGCCCTCCCCAACGTCACGCACCTGGCGACAGACGTGCGCGCCCGGCTCGGGTCGGCACACCTGCTGGACCTGGTCGCCGCGTTGCATCCGACGGCGGCTGTGTGCGGGACGCCCCGCGACGCCGCGATGCACCTCATCGAAGAGCTGGAGGACACCGAGCGCGGCCGCTACTCCGGGCCGGTGGGCTGGGTGGACACGGCGGGCGACGGCGAGTTCGCGATCGCCCTGCGCTGCGGGCTGGCGTCGGGGACGCGCCTGCGCCTGTTTGCCGGGGCCGGCATCATGCCGGATTCAGACCCCGACTTGGAGTTGACCGAGACGGAAGCGAAGATGCGTCCGCTCCTGGACGCCCTCGGGGTGTGACGGCGGCCCGCCGCGCGCTCAAGCTCGTTGCTCTCCTTCGCGGATAGGTAACGAGCACACGGATAGGTAACGAGCACGCGGATAGCTTATGAACATACGGATACCTTCGTAACCTATCCACGAGTGGATAACCTATCCGCGAAGACGAAACCTATCCGCGAGCGCCCAGACAACAAGGCCATCCGCGCATCTCCCCACGCCAGAGACACACCCAG
The DNA here is from genome assembly GCF_963540955.1 of Actinomyces bouchesdurhonensis. Lineage (NCBI taxonomy): Bacteria > Bacillati > Actinomycetota > Actinomycetes > Actinomycetales > Actinomycetaceae > Actinomyces > Actinomyces bouchesdurhonensis. Next base: position 25,596 of record NZ_CAUTSL010000002.1, on the reverse strand, counting down.
CAACGCAACGCCGATTCGCGCGGCCCTCATTCCGGGGCGACAGATGCGATCTGTAGAGCCCGTATCCAGCACGAGCCCCACCGCACGACGATGCTCTGGCGTAAAACGACGACGAGCTCCCGTAACAGGCACCCCACTTTCCGCAGGCACTCGCACCCGTTTAACGAAGTGCCAACAACACAGGCCTGAGCCCTGTGTTACTGCCGCCATAAGAGGTAGTATGAGGCATGTTGAGGCCTTTCGGTTGGACGGTGTAGGAGCCGTCGCCGGAGAGTCCGCCCTGTTAATCCACCACGACAGACCAAACCTCGCACATCGTCCCTGCATCCCCCGCACATGAGGAGCCATCGATGAACAACACACCATGGCGCAAGCGCTGGGTTGCCGCCGCCTCGTGCGTTGGCCTCGTGGCCGCTGCGTCCGGGGCGCGCTACTGGTCCAACTACGTGTACCTATCCGACCTGACGGCCTTGGACGCGTGGAACCGTTACATGGATCTCATCAAAGATGGGAAATATGACGAGGCTCTGGCATACTCTCCGGATCTCGTCACCAATTTCGACGGGCGATACTCCACAGCGTTCCTCACTGACGCCGCACACGCTCACGCACCCAGCACGGTCAGTTTCGAGGGAACCTTGTCGGATGGGCATACTGGCACCGACCCGCATCCCTGGGTTAATGGATGGATTCGATACAATGACGGGCCTTCCCCACAGCGTCCCTTCCGCACCGCTCTCGATAGGACAGACAAGAGGAACGGTCGGCTCGGCATGTGGGAGATCAGTGGTTCCTCGTTCGGGTCAACGAGTGCCTTGATCGATACAGCTGGCCTTCGCAGTATTCGTATCGGTGATGTGTCGGTCGACAACCCACAGGGTTCTTACTCCCTTTTTCCTGGTAGCTATCGTGTCGAAGCCGTCCCACAGAATCCCGACTACTGGACGATCGAGTACGCGCGTCCTCTCGGCGACGGGGCAGGAGAAATTCGCGCTGGCATGTCGACCACACTGTTCAAGATTGAGCCAAGCGACAAGCTGAAGGATTGGATTCAGACGGAGAGCGAAGCATTCGCAGCATCTTGCCGCACCGGCACGCCGGATCCCACCAAGGAAGGACGCTGTGGCGCTCTTGCATACAGTACGGAACCGTTGGATGCGACAAATGACCTGATTATTAGCTCACTGCGCGGCACAACCTTCCCCCTGGCAGTAGCGACAGGCCCCACCACCCCCACACCCGGCAAGAGCTTCACCCCCGCGACCCCCTTCACGTGCACCATCAACTTTGCCTACGACGGAGCAGAGCCCACGCTCGACTGCACTCCGCTCAAGTAATTCACGGTTTGCCCCGTGGAGTTGTGCGCACGTTGTTGACAGTTTGTTTATGCGACTGTTATCCAGGCCGCTTGGCGTAGGTCGTATTCGCTGGGGGATTCGCCGCCGATATGCTGATCGCCGCCGCCTGCGGCACTTCCCGTGACGCCGCGATGCACCTCATCGAAGAGCTGGAGGACACCGAGCGCGGCCGCTACTCCGGGCCGGTGGGCTGGGGCGACACGGCCGGCAACGGCGAGTTCGCGATCGCCCTGCGATGCGGCCTGGCCTCCAGGACTCGCCTGCGCCTTTTTGCCGGGGCAGGCATCATGCCGGATTCGGACCCCGACTTGGAGTTGACCGAGACCGAGGCCAAGATGCGCCCGCTCCTGGACGCCCTCGGGGTGTGAGGTGCATTCCACGCGGCTCGGTACCCGCATCTTCCGTCACCCGGACGCAGATGAGGACGCGGGGCATTACCCTGAATAGCAGACGACAAACACCCTCATTCCGTCGGTGAGGCAACCAGATTCCCGACAACGAAAGAGCCAGGACACATGTTCACTAGCATCGATCTCTTCGCAGGTGCCGGCGGCCTGTCGACGGGACTCACGCAAGCAGGCTTTCGCCCTCTATTTGCCTCTGAGCTTCATCCCACATACGCCGCAGCCTACGCGTTTAACCACCGGGAGACTGATGTCGTTGTTGACGACATCCGCCGAGTTGATGCGCACGAGGTACGTTCGCGGTTTGGACTCGATAGGGGCGATCTCGATTTACTGGCTGGAGGACCTCCCTGCCAAGGTTTCTCCATCAACGCTCCAATCCGCTCAAACAAGGATCCGCGCAATCATCTCTTTCGGGAGTTTCTTCGTTTCACCGAGGAATTTATGCCGCGCGCGATCCTTATCGAAAATGTTCCTGGATTGGTCTCGTTCGAGCGTGGAGGGACACTAACCGCGATCACCTCGTCACTCGAGCAATATGGCTACCACACGTCCGTGAAGATCTTGAGCGCGGCTTACCACGGCGTACCTCAGACACGGTGGCGCACAATCATCATCGGAACCCTCACTCCGCATAATGAGGCCACAGTGTGGCCGCAGCCGACACACTGCGCCCAGGTCAGAGCGAACTTTTCGCACAATTTCCACGGAAAAGACATTCTTGAGCAGCTTTCGGATGCCCCCTCTCAGGCAGCTACAACACTTCGCGACGCCATCTCCGATCTCCCGCGCTCGCCAAAACCCCTGAACTCACAGGATGCTATCGCCCAATACGATTCCGCTCCGACCTCCGTCTTCCAAAACCAGGTCCGCCGGGGAAGTACCGGCGTGTACAACCATTTCTCGAGCAACCTGTCGGGAATCAACCTTGAACGCCTGTCACACATCCCACCGGGCGGAAATTGGACAAATATCCCACACAACTTATTACCTGCTGGAATGCGGCGCGCCCGAAAGTCCGACCACACGAAACGCTACGGTCGACCGCGTTGGGGCGATCTTTCCGGAACGATTCTGACGAAGTGCGACCCGCACTGGGGAGCGTTCTTCCATCCCTCGGAGGATCGCGTATTTACGGTTCGCGAGGCCGCAAGGATTCAGTCGTTCCCCGACACGTACCACTTCACGGGTTCCTTAGCGGAGCAGTACGCAGAGGTTGGTAACGCCGTCCCCCCGATGCTTGCCCAAGCGATTGGCACGCAAATCGCAGCCCATCTTGGGAGCGCGTGATGGCAGGTTACATCCACGAGTTTTTCGGCTACCGATTCGACGACCACTCGGATGCATCTCTCAAAGCGGCTGAGAAACAGTTCTGTCCTTTCATTGGCGAGCTATGCACCAAGCCTCTCGGTCGAGATGGCGAGCGTTCCGGCGCTTGCACGATCAGGCAGTCTTCATCACCCACCCCCGTCATTTGTTGCCCTCATCGGCTGTACGCCGACGAGTACAAGGTGCTTCACATCATCGCTGAGAGGACCTTTGGCAGGAAACTGGCTCTCTACCCAGGTCGCCGAGCGCTTGCTCATGCGCTGGAAGAAGGCGGTGCTGTCGCCGTCTTTGGACACAAATGGGGGAAAGAACTCAAGCTGCCAAAGAGGGACGGGGTCGGGAGTTACTTCGCCGACTGGGTCCTCGCACGCATCGACGAACACGGAAAACTTGCGGAGTTTACCTCCGTCGAAGTTCAGACTATCGATACAACTGGGAACTACAGGGACTCTCGAAGCGCGCTCCTCAAGACTGAGCGCAGCATCGCCAAATCCACGGTGGGGTTGAACTGGGAGAACGTGTCAAAGCGCATTATTCCGCAGCTCATCTATAAGGGACAGATTCTGCAACGAGAAAGCCTGTGCCGATCTGGTCTCTGGTTTGTGACCCCAACACCGATCTATGAGCGTTTGCTCACGCGACTCGGGGGACCTGAGAATCTCGATTTCGGCTACGCGCCACAACCTGGTGCCCTTCATTTCCTCCGCTATGACTTTGCTGCGGATACGCAGGTTTCACCCGGTTCTCCGCTCCCCCTTGATGTGACGGGATACGACTGCACGACCGTTGAACGGGTGCAGGGCGCATTCAATCGCGTCCGCCTTCCTGAACCCGATGTCTACGGGTCTTCGCTCGAGAGCGCGTTATACAGCATGCGATAGGAGAGGACAGCCCATTGCCCTTCCAGCGGTCGCGGCGCGTCGGCGCACTGCACGTAACTCCACTCAACGCGCAAAAGGCTCGCCGCCCCTCGCAGGGGCGGCGAGCCTCGTCGATGAGAGTCAGGACCCCTGGATCGTGACCGACACGTCCTGCGTTGAGCCACCGCGAGCGATCGTCATGGTGACGGTGTCGCCGGCCTTGTAGCGGCGCACGTAGCCGACGAGCTGTTTCGGGCTGGTGACTTCCTGGCCTTCAACCTTGAGGATGACGTCACCGGAGCGCAGCCCGGCAGCGGCGGCACCGGAGCCGGAGGAGACCTCCTGAACCTCGGCACCCACATAGGTATCGGAGCCGACCGTGGCGGTGGCGGCCTTGACGGTGACGCCGAGCATGCCGTGGGAGGCAGAACCGGTCGCGATCAGTTGGTCGGCAACAGAGACGACCAGGTCGGAGGGGATCGCGAAGCCCAGGCCAATGGAGCCTGCCTGGCCGTCGGAGGACGTGGCGAGCGACTTGATCGAGGAGTTAATTCCGATCACCGCGCCGGTCGCGTCGAACAGCGGGCCGCCCGAGTTGCCAGGGTTGATGGAGGCGTCGATCTGAATGGCGTTGGTGACGACCAGGTCGGAGGACGCCTGCGTCTGGTCCTGGGAGGTGGAGTCCTCGTCCATGGAGACCTCAACGGGGCGGTTGAGTGCTGAGACGATGCCGGTCGTGACCGTGTTCGACAGGCCCAGGGGCGCGCCGATCGCCATGACGGGGGCGCCGACCTCGAGGTTCGCCGACGTCGCGAAGCGCGCGACGGTCAGGTCCGCGGGCGGGTTCTCCAGGCGAATAACGGCCAGGTCGGTGGTCTTGTCGTGGCCGACGACGCGTGCGGCGTAGAGGCGCCCGTCGGCGAGAGTCACTTGGATTTGGCCGCCGCCCAGGACGGAGGAGATGACGTGGTAGTTGGTGACGATGTCACCCTGTGCGTCGTAGATGACGCCTGATCCGGTGCTTCCCGTGGACGCGCTCTGTGTCGAAATCGTGACGACGACCGGGGAAACGGCGGAGGCGACAGCGGTCCAGTCGGTGGCGTCGGAGGAGGCCGGTACGGTCGCGACGGTGCCATTGTTGAGGTTGGTCGGCGTGGAGACGCGCAGCAGCTCGGGGCGCACGTAGAGCATCGCGCCCAGCGTCAGGACGATCGTCAGGAGCATCGCTCCGAGCAGGGCGACCCACCCGGGTCCCTTCTTCTTGACGATGACGACCGGGGCGGGGGCCGAGGTCGGGGCCGGGTACTCCGTCACCGGCTGGCCCGCGGGCGCGCCGTAGGTTCCGCCCGTGGGTGCGGAGTAGGTGCCGCCGGCCGCTGGGGTGTCCTGCGCGGAGGGGGCGGGGTTCTCCGTCGCCGGGGTTGCGGGCGGGATGTCGGGCGCCGCCGCGGCGCCGGAGGCGGGAATCTGAGACTCGTTCATGGTGTCCTCTGGTGTCAGTTCATAAGTTGTTCACCAGTATGCGTCGTTTCCTCCAAGGCGCACTGGAAGCTCCCTGTGAGTTCCCTGAAAACCGTGACCGCATCCACCGGCACGCCGCGCCCGTCAACACGCTGCGCCGCGCAGGGCCGCGTACAGGTGCGTGGCCCGTTCAACGGGCGCGTGGATGAGGCGGGGTCCCGCCGCGGGGGCGGCAAGGATAGAGGCGAGTTCCCTTGGGTGGGTGGCGCGCACGAAACCGACGCCGTAGGCGGCGGCGAGCGCCTCGTAGTTGACGCTCTGGGCGACGCCGAACCAGCGGTCGTAGGCCTCGGGGGTGGTGGCGCGGCCGTGTTCGAGAGTGGCGAAGATACCGCCGCCGGAGTCGTCGGCGAGGACGATGTCGAGCCTGGCTCCCGTGGCCGCGGCGAGCGCGAGGGAGGATGCGTCGTGGCACAGGGTCAGGTCACCCATGACGGCGGTGACGCGTGGGGCGGCGCCCTCCCACTCACCATCGACTGTGTCGACGCTGCCTTCATTCGACGAGGCCGTGACCACATTCGCCGTTTCTGTATAAGGGATGGACGTGGCGGTTTCCGAGGCCTCGTCGCGCCTTGCGAGGCCATGGGCGAGGGCCACGCCGACCGCGGTGGCGACGGTCCCGTCGATGCCGGCCTGGCCTCGGTTGGAGTACACGAGGCGCCCGGACAGGGAGGCGACGCCCAGGTCGAAGGCGCGCACGGGGTTGGAAGCGCCGAGCACGAGCGGGCCGGCCGTGGCCGAGGTGACGGCGCGTGCCAGGTCGATCATCGTGCGCCCGGACTCGCGGGCGAGGATCTGGTCGATGCGCGCCCCGGCGCCTGCGGAGAGGGCCTGCACGCGCGAGGCCCAGTCGGCGAGCCGTCCCGGCACCGGGTCCTCGGGGGCCTGAAGGTCGGCCACGACCGTGGTCGCGTTGCCGGAAGTGTCGACCCAGGGGGCGCAGGGGTCCACGACGATGACACGCACGTCGGGGCGTGCGAGAAGCGCGTGAATGGGCCGCGACAGGGTCGGGCGCCCCGTGAGGACGACGGTGTCGACCTGGCGCGCGAGGTCGGAGCAGACGACGGCCTGCTCGAAGGGGGTCACGCCCCCGAGGGCCCACGCTCCGGAGGCGGGCTCGGCCAGGAGGGGGAAACCCGAGGCCCGCGACCAGTGGGCGGCCCGCTGCGACGCGCCCTCACCCGCGACGATGAGACCGGCGGTCGCAGAACCGACCACGTCCTCCCAGCGCTCGGGCACAGGGGAGGCGGCGAGCACCCGGGTCGGGCGCGGGACGAACGAGGCCGGGGCCTCGTCCCCGGGGAGGCCGGCATCGCCGGGGACGGTCATCGAGGAGGAGGCGGGCGTGGCCGACGCGCGGGAGGCCGGTGATTGGGGCGTGAGGGGGTCGCGGAAGGCGACGTTGATCTGGACTGGGCCGGGCACGCCGGTGGGGGCACCGGTGGCGGCGGCGAACGCACGTGAGACCTGGCCGACCAGGGAGGGCGAGGGTTCCTGCGGTTCCAGCTCGACGCAGGCGCGCGCGTGCGCGGCGAAGAGGCGGGCCTGGTCGGTCGTCTGGGAGGCGCCGACGCCGCGGAGTTCGCCGGGGCGGTCGGCGCTCAGGACGATGAGGGGCAGGCGCGCGTGGGAGGCCTCGAGGACAGCGGGGGTGAGCTCGGCGACGGCCGTGCCGGAGGTGACGACGATGGCGGGCAGCGCTCCGCCTCGCGCGAGGCCGACCGCGAGAAAACCGGCTCCGCGTTCGTCGAGGACGGCGCGCGCGTGCCCGCTGAAGGAACCCGATTCGAGGGCGTAGGCGAAGGGCGCGCTGCGCGAACCGGGGCAGTACAGGACGTGGGTGACGCCCAGGGCGTCCAGGGTGGACAGGATCGCGCGCGCGGTATCGACGGAGGGCATGCGCCCAGCCTACCGGGCGCTTGCCTCCAGGTGCTCGGCCATACCTTCGAGGCGCATCCCCCACCGGGACGCGAGGTCGGAGTCGCCGGGGGTCCGGTCGATGAGTTCCTGGTCGGGTTCGAGGCGTCCCACGGGTAGTCGGCCGCGTTCGGGCACGAGGGGGGTGGTGACGTCGGCGACGAGCAACGAGGCCGTGGCTAGTCCGGCCGCACGAGGGATCCCCGGCACGGCGGCCGCCGCGGAGACGCCCACGGAGAGGCCCACGGAGGTTTCGAGCGCGGAGGAGACGACGACACCGAGTCCGCTCTTGCGTGCGACCCGCAGGGCGGATCGCACGCCTCCGAGGGGCGCGACCTTGATGATGACGACGTCCGCGGCCTCCTTGCGGGCCACGTCGAGGGGGTCTTCGGCGCGACGGATGGATTCGTCGGCGGCGATGGGCACGTCGACGCTGCGACGTACTTCGGCCAGTTCGTTCACCGTGAGGCATGGCTGTTCAACGTATTCGATGGGAACCACGCCCGCGGCCTCAGCCATCGTGGGAATAGCGGCGCGTGCCTCGTCGACTTCCCAGGCGCCGTTGGCGTCCAGGCGGATCATGGCTTGCCCTCCGACGGTGTCACGCAGGGCGTCGGCGACGGCGGCGATGCGCGCGCAGTCGCGGCTCACGCTCACACCGGGTTCGGCGACCTTGATTTTCGCGGTGGCGCACCCGCCGGAGACCTTGACTCGTTCGTAGGCTTCTTCGGGGGACACCACGGGGACCGTCACGTTTACGGGCACGTACTTGCGGCGAGGAACCGGCGGGAAGCGGCGCGCCGATTCGAGGGCGGCGGCCAGCCAGCGCGAGGATTCGACGTCATCGTAGTTCCAGAAGGGGGCGGCTTCGCCCCACCCTGCATGTCCATGGAGAAGGAGTCCTTCGCGGCGAGTCACGCCACGGAAGCGCGTGGTCATCGCTACCTTGTAAACCAAGATGTCGTCGACGCCTTCGAGGACGTAACGCGCCTGGCGGCTCAGCGTGCGCATGGGGATGCGCATGAGCGTGGCCTGCTGCGATGCGTTCATCAGACTCTCCTTACATGTCGGTAATATTGTCGCGCAACATTCCTTCTTCCTCAACTCGTTTACACTGACACCTGTTGGTTCGTTTTGAACTAACCATTGAGAAATGACAGACTCGCACGGAATGCCAAACGCCTGGAAAATAAGGTTATCTCACAGATCACAACGAATGTGACTAGTGAGCACTTGCCGCCTGTCTTTTCAGACAGCCCCCATGCCGTGCGGTTAGCTTGCCCGCACGTTGGGCACGCGCAGCCCCTGCACGCCGGGCGCGACGCAGCGCATCGACACACCCCACCCCCGCTCTCCCAACCACCGGAGATGGTTGGGATAGGGACAGACCCGTCCCGGCCTCGTCTACTAGAATCCGACACATGAGTGCTCTGCCCTTCGTCTCCGACACCTTCGACCCGAACCGCTGGCGCGAGGTCGAGGGCTTCGATTTCGCTGACATCACCTACCACCGTGGGATTTCGCGCGGCCCCGAGGCGGACGGACGCCCCAAGGGCCAGGACATGCCGGTGGTGCGCATCGCCTTCGATCGCCCCGACATTCGCAACGCCTTCCGCCCGGGCACGGTCGACGAGCTGTTCCGCGCGCTCGACCACGCGCGCCAGACTTCCCAGGTCGCGGCCGTCATCCTGACGGGCAACGGGCCGTCGGCGCGCGACGGCGGATACTCGTTCTGCTCGGGGGGCGACCAGAGGGTCCGAGGCCGGGACGGCTACCGTTACGAGGTCGAGGGCGCGGACCCGGAGGCTGCCACCGCGAAGCGCCGCGAGCAGATCGACCCGGCGCGCGCCGGACGCCTGCATATCCTGGAGGTCCAGCGCCTGATCCGCACGATGCCGAAGGTCGTCATCGCGGCGGTTCCCGGGTGGGCGGCGGGCGGCGGGCATTCGCTGAACGTGGTGGCGGACCTGTCGGTGGCGTCCATCGAGCACGCGGCCTTCATGCAGACGGACGCGAACGTGGGGTCCTTCGACGCCGGCTACGGCTCCGCGCTGCTGGCCCGCCAGGCCGGGGATAAGAGGGCGCGCCAGATCTTCTTCCTGGCCGAGCGCTACGACGCGCAGACTGCCGAGCGCTGGGGCGTCATCAACCGCGCTGTCCCGCATGCGCGGCTGGAGGAGACCGCGCTGGAGTGGGCGGCGACCATCGCGACGAAGTCCCCGCAGGCCATCCGTATGCTCAAGTTCGCCTTCAACCTGGCGGATGACGGGCTGGCTGGCCAGCAGGTCTTCGCGGGCGAGGCCACGCGCTTGGCCTACATGACGGCAGAGGCCCAGGAGGGGCGTGACGCCTTCCTCGAGCACCGCGCCCCCCGCTGGGAGGACTACCCCTACTACTACTGAGAGCCCAAGCGGTTGTCAGGTCTGGCTCGGGGCGAGGGTGATCCCGGTGATCGCTTCGTTACCGTTCTCGTCGTAGGACATGGTGCCACTACCCGTGTATGACTCGGCCATGCCGGGCGCCGGGTCCGGGAAACGCAGACTCTTAATCGTGAAGGTCGTCGGAGAGTCCATGGTCACACGAACGCCGTAGTAGTCGAGCTCGTGACGAAGGTCAGCCTGCTTGACTCTCGGTGGGGCGTTTGTGGTCGCGTCGGGGCACAGGTGCGATGAGCTTCCCTGCGTGTCGATACACTCCGTGATGAGCCCCACGAGATCGTATTCTGTTTGCTTTTCCAAGACGGTAGCGTCGAAGGCGAAGGGAGTAACCGTGACGGCACCGGCATGCGAGGGCAGAGCAGTGAATTGGGACTGGACCGCGCCGTGTTTGTCGTCCCGATACAGGAACATACCCTTGCCGGGCAACGAGCTCAGGCGCGCCTCGCTGCTGAATGAGCGCGCACCGATCTCATACTTCCCCGGGTAGAGGGTCAACGTGAGGGCCCGTCCTTTGACCGGCCACTCCGCCACGGGGTTAAAGGAAGCGATGGTAGCCCCGTTGAAGAGGACGTCGGTCGTGGCGCCGGGCAGCTCGACCGTCACCGTCTGCGCGAGGCTGGTGGCGATCGTCCAGGGTGCGTCGACGCTGTCTCGGCGCGCCACCATCTCAATACTCTCCTCACGCGCTGCCATCCCGACGCGAGGGATGCTCGTGACATCAAAGGTCGCAGTGAGCCTGTCCGCGGACATCTCCCCCTCGGACACCGACAAGGACACGAAGGTGCCGGCCGCAACCGCGAAGTCCTCCCCCGCATCGCTCAGCATCCAATTGGGGTCCGTAGAATCTGCGAGGCCATCCATCGCAGCCGCTTCGTCGATGCGTCCACTCAAGACGGCGTCACAGTAGGCGGACACGACGCTGGTGGCACCGGCGAGCGCCTCGTTATCCCTCTCCCGGTTGACGCGCTCCTCGTGGGAGCGCCACGCGAGCACAGACACCGCAGCACCGATGAAGACCACGACGGCCACCACGCTCGTCAACCAGTAGCGGCGGCGCGCGAAAAACACGGGAGGCTGGACAGACCAGCGCAGCCGCGCGCGCACCACACGCGCGTACAGGCGGTGATAAAGCTCCTTCGCCGTCATGACGCCTCTCTCCCTAGGAGCGAAAAACCTGACCGTTCCACATATTATCGAACGGCAGCACCCTCAGTAACCCACCACATCGCCAAGACCCAGGAGGAGCACGACGCCTACCCCAACCAACGCACCGCGCTTGAAGGATTCTCCCGACAACTGACGCCCCGGAATGTTCCGGTGCTTGCATCACCGAGAGCACCCTTGCTACCTTTCACCGTTGCACGCCCTGGGAGGATCCATGACACGCACCGAGACAGCAACGAACGACTCGTCGACGGAGTCGCCGTCGCGCCCGTCGCGGCGCAAACGCTGGGTTGCCGCCGCCTCGTGCGTGGGCCTCGTGACCGCCATCGCAGGAGGCGGATACTGGTGGCACTCAACGCGCGTTCCAAACCTGACGCGCGTCGAAGCGTGGACTCGCTATATCGAACTCATCGAAGGCGGCAAATACGACGAAGCGCTGTCGTATTCGCCATACCTTCAAGACCCCCACGACGATGGCGATTCCATTGAATTCCTGTCCGATGCTGCGCACGCGCACGCTCCCAGCACTATATCCATCGAGCCAGTCGATAACATCGATAACCCCTACTCGATCGAAGGGCACGTTTCCTTCAATGATGGAACAGACGTCTCAGCGCCGATCGTCACCTTTCTCTCACAGAAGGACAAGGCCAACGGCAAGCTCGGCTGGTGGCACATTGAAGATCCATCTTTCGGGACAACGACCAGCCTGCTTGAGCCGGATAACCTACGCAGTGTGCGGGTGGGGGATATATCGATCGACAACCCACAAGGCTGGCACTACCTTTTCCCCGGCAGCTACCGCATGGAAGCCACCCCCAAGAACCCCGACTACTGGACGATCAACTACGAGCACCCCCGGTTTACGTGCACCATCGACTTCGCTTACGACGGTGCGACGCCGACGATGGAGTGCGCCCCGGATAAATGATTCATGATGTGTACACGAAAATACGCCAGCACCCAGGGGCCACGCGCCCCTCAGGCGAGGTAAACGCGCGCCTCCCACGGCTCCAGGACTGCCGGGACTCCCCGATCGGCCTCGGGCAGGTCACGGTTGGAAAGAAGCAGCTCGCCGACCACCCCACGCGCCGCCTCGCCGAGAGACGCGGACTGTGAGGAAAGGTTAACGAAGACCGTTGCCACGGCCTCGCCGAGGGTGCGCCGGTAAGCGAAGACCGCAGGCGAAGGGGTCGCAATTCTCTCGAACATCCCGGAGGCGATCACCGGCAGGCAGTGGCGGACGTCCGCGAGCGCGCGATAGTAGGCGTACACGGAAGACGGGTCGCCGACCTGGGAGGCGGCGTTGATCTCCCGATAGTTCGGGGTGACGCCAATCCACGGGTCCCCCTCCGTGAAACCGGCGTGCTCGCTCGCGTCCCACTGGACGGGCGTGCGCGCGTTGTCGCGGCCGGTCGCGCGCATACCCGCCAGGACGGCCTCGGGGCTCTCCCCCGTCGCCACGGCCTCGCGGTAGTAGCGCAGCGCCTCAACATCACGGAAATCGTCGAGGCCATGGAAAACCCCGTTGGTCATGCCGAGCTCCTCGCCCTGGTACACGTAGGGGGTGCCACGCAGCATGTGCAGGGCGGTGGCCAGGGCGGTCGCCGACTCGTAGCGGTACGATTCGTCGCCGAAACGGCTGACGGCGCGCGGCTGGTCATGATTATCCAAGTAGAGGCTGTTCCAGCCGACCTCGCCCTGGGCCTCCTGCCAGGCGCTCAGGCAGTCGGCGAGCTCGCCGGGGCGCAGCGGGCGCGGGTGGAACTTCCCCGCTTCGAGGCCGAGGTCGACGTGGTCGAACTGGAACACCATGTCAAGTTCGCGCCGGGCCGGGTCCGTGAACAACAGGACGTTATCGCGGCGCACGCCCGGGCACTCCCCAACCGTCATAGTGCCGACGCGCCCATCGAATACCTCGCGTCGCATCTCGGCGAGGTATTCGTGCAGGTGCGGGCCTTGCGAGAAATGCGGGAAACCCTCGCCCCACGCGCGCCCCGGGTAGACGACGCCGTCGGGCAGGCCCGGATCCTTCGAGATCAGGTTGATGACGTCCATACGGAATCCGTCAACGCCACGGTCGAGCCACCAGTTCATCATGCGATAGACGGCGGCGCGCACGTCGGGGTTGTCCCAGTTCAGGTCGGGCTGCTTCTTGTGGAACAGGTGCAGGTAGTACTGGCCCGTAGCCTCGTCCCACGCCCAGGCCGAGCCGGAGAAGAAGGACCCCCAGTTGTTAGGCTGCGCCCCGGCCTCGCCTCCCACGCACCCGGGCCGAGGGTCACGCCAGATGTACCAGTCGCGCTTCGGGTTCTCCCGCGAGGAGCGCGACTCCACGAACCACGGGTTCTCGTCGGAGGAGTGGTTGACGACCAGGTCCATGACGAGGCGCATGCCCCGCTCGTGGACGCCCTCCAGCAGCCGGTCGAAGTCTGACAGCGTGCCGAACATGGGGTCGATGTCGTAGTAGTCGGCGATGTCGTAGCCGTTGTCCGCCTGCGGGGAGGCGTAGATCGGCGAGAGCCACAGGACATCCACGCCGAGGGCCTGCAGGTAGTCGAGCTTGGATCGGATCCCCTCGAGGTCCCCGAAGCCGTCGCCGTCGGAGTCCTTGAAGGAGCGCGGGTAGATCTGGTAGACGACCGCGCCCTTCCACCACTCGTCGGGACCCGGGCCGTTGCCTGCGGGGTTCAGAGCATCGCGAGAGAAGAACATGGAGCACCTGCCAAGAGTCGGGGAACGCACGCAGCCGCTAGCCCCGTGTCACTAGCGGCTTACTGTCAGCCATCAGCCGCAGACTACCGCGTCTCAGGGCCCGCGCCAAGTTCGCAGGCCGAGCAGCCACCAGCCGGGCAATTGCAACGACACGCCGACACAAGCGCCCTATGGTGTCCCCATAAATCTCGCACGTAATTCCCTTCCTTGAATCTTCAAGATCCGCCACAAACGTTGCAATTCCAACGATACAATTTCAGGATTCAAAAGGTTTACATGGAAATTGCGTGCGACATTGCGGGGGAACCACTCCAGCAGGTCCAGCACGGTGCACAACGCGCCACCCACAACGACCTCACACCGCGACGAGCGTCGAAATACCTTGATACATGCACATCCGGACAGGTAACGAACATCCGGATAGGTAACGAACATCCGGATAGGTTATTAAGCTATCCGGATACGCACAACCTATCCGGATACGCACAACCTATCCGCGAAACCGCAACCCATCTGTCTACGCATCACCGATCCGAGAACCATCAGTACGCCCAGCACCGCGCCCGCAGCTCTCACTGCCACGCAGCCAACCCCACAGCGACAGAGAGCGGGCCGGAACCTCTCGGTTCCGGCCCGCGATGCTCAGTGCCGACAATCAATAGTGCACGACCACCGTGTCGCCCATATCGGTCCAGTCGTAGATGAACTTCGCGGCGTCCACGGGCATGTTCACGCAGCCGTGGGAGCCACCGTAGCCGTTCCAACCGAAGGAGGAACGCCAGGGCGCGCCGTGCATCGCGTAGGAGCCGGTGAAGTAGGTGACCCACGGGACGCCTTCGGTTTCATACTTGCTACCGTCGGCGTTCTCGCCGCGCATGGTCTGCACATCGTACTTGAGGTAGACGTGGAAGGTGCCGGTCACGGTGGGCGTGTCGGGGGCGCCTGGGACCATGTAGAAGGGGCCGCCCGCAACTGTACCGCCGACGTACGCGGTGACCGTGGCTTCGGAGAGGTTAATGTCAACCCACTTCTCGCCTTCGGCTGCCTGATACGCCAGGTTTTCGACGCCTTCGGCGACCTGCTTGGTTTCGGAGCCGGACTCGACGTCGTCGTAGTGGAAGAGACCCTCGTAAGGGGTGCCAGCAGTCATAGCATCGACGACGCCCTTCGTGATCTCCTCAGCGTTGTTGGTTTTAAGACCCTTCTTGCCTTCACGGGCGGTGGTCAGAACATTGCCAGAGGAGTCGACGTTCTCGACGCGGTTTTCAGGCTTGACGTCGGTGGTGGCCGCCAGGGCGTTGACCCAGTCGGCGACCTTGACGGCATCGATGCTGGGTTCGTCGAGAGTACCGTCGTCCTTGGTGAGGAATTCGATCCAGTGGACTTTGTCGGAGCGCTCGGCGGTGAAGGTATCAATGCCGTCGGAGATGTCGATCTCTGTGTCGAGCATGTCGTTGGCTTTGTCCGCGGCGTCCTGGGCGTCTTCGGTGGTGATGGAGGGTTCCATCTGGGAGACGGAGAGGTCCTGGCTGACGGAGGTCAGGGTGGCGCCTGCCTGTTTGACGGCAGCGGCGATCTCGTCGGAGGAGACGCCGTTTCCGTTCTGCGAGGGCGTGACCGTGAATGATTCACCGTCTTGCGCGATGACGACCTGCGCGTCCTTCATTTCCGAGGTCAGGGTGGAGTTAACAGTTGCCGCGAGCTTCTTGATGGAGTCGTCGCTGACGGTCGTCACGGGTTCGACGGAGCGCGCTGAAAACATTGCGCGCACGAAGGCGGGAAGGGAGGTTGAGCCTTTCATAGCTTCGTCGGCGGTCGCGTCGGCATCAACCGTGACGCCCGCTTCGTTGAGCGAGGCCGTGGTGGCCATTCCATCAACGGTGAGGGTCACGTTCGTGGCGTCGGCTCGCGAGGTGACGGATGCGATGACCTGGTCACGGGTCATGCCATCAACGGCGGTCCCTGCGACCGTGGTGCCAGGCAGGACGCGACCGGAGTAGTTGGCCGCGTACACGATGACCGCACAGATCACGAGGAGGACGAGGGCGCATGCGGCGCCGATCGCCCATCTAGTTTTGGAGGATAGATTCTTGAACATCGCCGTTCATCCTATCGCCTCGCGTATCCTTGTGAAAGTAGGAGGTTGAATTTTCAGCTGCGTCCTTGGCCACATAAAAATGACCGAAATATCAAGATTTCATGCCTCAAACGTGATCAGTGCCGCCAACAGGCTCGCCACCTGCGAGAAGACAAACACTTATCCTTATAGTATCCGCGTTCGACGTCGATCTAGGGAGGCTCATCATGGCTGCACCGCGAATTCTTGTCGTACCTGGCGGCACAGCGATCAATGCCGTCGCGTTGGCTAACGCGTCCATCCACAAGCTCGTCGAGCTGCACGAAGAACGCACCGCCGACCCGAAGCACCCGGCACCGCGCACCGTTGTCTTTCTGCGCGATCCTGCGTCGGTTCCGCCGGGCACGCTACGCGACTGCGCGGCGACGCCCGAAGAGGCGTTTGCACCCGAAGAGTACCCCGGTCTCGCCGATCAGATCACAAACGATCCGCACTTTCTCGACGGCGTGGATCTCATCATCGCAACGTCAGGGTCGAGCGCGGGCAAGCCACGCCTCGTTGGACTGTCGATCGACGCCCTGATCGCCTCCGCCAGGGCTACCGAGCTGACGCTGGATGGCCCGGGACGGTGGATTCTCGCTCTGCCAACGCACCACATCGCAGGCGCAATGGTCCTGCTGCGCGCGGCTGTCGCGGGAACAAACCCGCAGGTCGTTGACACAACGGACGGCTTTGACCCCGACGCTCTGCTTCCCGCGATCGCGGGCGTGACGCAGGACGACATGCCGAGCTATCTCTCGCTCGTGCCCACACAGCTCGTCCAATGTTTGGAGGCCGGCGAGGAGATTATGAGCGCCCTTCGCTCCCTGTCAACAATCCTTGTGGGCGGCGCGGCTATCAGCCAGAGCCTGCTGCAGCGGGCACTGGATGCCGGCTTGAAAGTACGCACGACGTACGGCATGACGGAAACGTCGGGCGGCTGCGTCTACGACGGCGAACCCATGCCCGGCGTGACCGTTCGCGCGGTCGATTGGGATGGGCGCACGCGCCTGGCGTTCAACGGGCCGATCCTGATGACGCGCTACCTGGACGCGGACAGCCCATTCTTCGAGGAGGGCGGCCACCGTTGGCTTATCTCGGGCGACATGGGTTCTATCCGCGCCTCCGGTAAGGTTGAGGTGCATGGGCGCGCGGACGATGTCATTGTCTCCGGGGGCTTATCGATCGCTCCGGGGCCTGTGCGCCGCGCCGTGCGCTCCTACGAAAACATTTCTGACGCGTGGATGCTGGGGACCCCCGATGAGAAGTGGGGTCACATCGTAACGGCCCTCGTTATCCCTCGCCACATGCCGTCGGATTCACTGGAAATGGCGAAGCTGGGCAACGCGGTGCGCGACCACGCAGCCGCCCGCATCGGACGCGCTCAGGCGCCGCGCCGCGTCGTCGCGGTGGAATCTCTCCCCTATCTGGGTTTCGACAAGATCGACCGATCTGCTGCCGCGAAGGCCGCGAACGCGGCCGTGGGTACTGAGAGGGAGTGGGTTCGCTAGCCTACTGTCCGCTCCCGGCGCTCCGCCACTTACACTGGTAGCCATGGCTACCGTGACGGATTGGATTGAAGGCGCTCGCCTGCGCACCCTGCCTGCTGCCGCCGCACCCGTGATCGTCGGGTCGGCGGCAGCGCATTACCTGGGAGGGTTTGATGTGGGGCGTGCGTGCTTGGCGCTCGTGGTGGCATTGGCCCTGCAAGTGGGTGTCAACTATGCGAACGATTATTCGGACGGGATTCGCGGCACGGATGATAATCGCCAGGGGCCGGCGCGTCTGACGGGCGGTGGCCTCGCCAAGCCGAAGACGGTGCTGTCGGTCGCATTGGGGTGTTTTGCGTTGGCGGGTGTCGCGGGACTCACTCTGGTTGCGGTGTCGGGTACGTGGTGGCTGATCGCGGCGGGCGGCGCAGCGGTGGGAGCCGCGTGGTTCTATACGGGCGGCAAGCACCCCTACGCTTATATGGGGATCGGTCTGTCGGAGTTGATGGTGTTCGTATTCTTTGGTTTGCTGGCGTGCGTGGGGACGACATGGACGCAGGTGCAGGCGGCGCCGTGGTGGCTGTGGATGAGCGCGTCGGCGTTGGGTCTTCTGTCGGTGGCATTGCTGATGGCGAACAACATCCGTGATATTCCAACGGATCGGGTGTCGGGTAAGACGACGGCTGCCGTGCGTTTGGGCGAGCGCGCGTCGCGCTGGGTGTTTGCGGCCTGCGCGTGGGTGCCGGTAGGGATGATCGTGGCGCTCGGTGTTGCGATTGGCTTGCACCCGCTGGGAACGTGCGCATTGGGTGCGGGCGCGGCCAGTTGGGCGGTGGGGGTGAGTCTGCCTGTGTTGACTGGGGCATCGGGTCGGGCGTTGATCGTGGTCCTGCGCAATACGGGGTTTTTTACGCTCGCGTGGGCGCTTCTTGCTGCCCTGGCGCTGGTTCTCTCCTAGGGACGAGGCCGGGTCGGGTGTAGCACTGGGCACGGGGCGCTTGTCGCGCGCATTGACGAGGCCGGGGCGCGCTCTTCAGAAAGCGCTCCTCAGAAAGGGGGCGGGCGCTCGCTGAAAGGGGGTCAGCGTCCCTTGCGGTAGAGGTATTCGTGGGTCCAGTCGCCGAGGATGCCGGTGGTGGCGGCCCCGACGCAGACGAGGGCGATGGCGTGGAAGGAACCGGAAGCGAGCCAGGGAGTGAAGACGCCGATGCCGATGGCGGCGCTGCCTTGCATGGCCAGGTCGTTCATGGCGACGGCGCGACCGTTTTGGCCGGGGGCGACGGTGGCAAAAACGGTGTCGTAGATGGGGGTGAAGAGGGCACCGAAGCCGGCGTAGATGAGACACATGGAGGCGGTGATGATCCACGGGCCGGAACTCATGAAGAGGGCGAGCAGCGCGGTTCCGGCGAGGATGAGGCTGACGCATCCGCGCACGGTGGCTCCGCGTCCAATGCGGGCCATGACGGTCCCGGATGTCATCGCGGTGGTGAGGGCGACACAGTAGGCGGGCAGGAGCCGGATGGATACTTGCGCGGGATTCAGCCCATAGGTGAGGGCACCGATGCCGTTCATGAGGGGCGCGACCGTGAAGTTCATGCAGTAGATGATGACGATGAGGCTGACGGAGCGCGCCCAGGGGACGTTGGTGAAGAAGGAGCGGGTGATGAAGGGGGAGCGGGCGCGACCGATGTAGCGCCAGAAGATGACGCCGCCGAGGATGAGTCCGCCGATGAGCCACCAGCAGGGGTCGGAAGCGGCCAGGGTGAGCAGGAGAGCCAGGCCGGAAAAGATTGCGAGGCCGACGACGTCGACGCGACCGGCGCTGGCGCGGGCGGGGACGCGGCGCCCCATGATGGGCGCGAAGGCGAGTCCGCCGAGGGGGATGAGGAGCAGGAGCGCCCAGTTGACGTCGGCGAGGAGGCCCCCTGAAAGCATGCCGATGGCGGTTCCCCCCTGGAAGGCGGCGCACATGAGGCCGACGTAGAGGCTGCGGCGCTTGGGGTCAGCAATGCCGGTGGCGAGGATCATGTAGGCGGACGCGGCGGCTTGGTAGCCGAGGGTTTGGAGGGCGCGAGCAATGATGATGCCGACCAGGGAGGAGGAGAAGAGGAAACCGAGGAGGGAACCGGCGACGATGAGGGCGACGCCTGCGTCGACGATGCGGCGCAGAGGGATGAAGTCGCCGAGGGTGCCGTACAGGAAGCATGCGACGCCGAGGACGATGCCGGGGATGGCAGTGATCAGGCCGGACGCGTCGCCGGCGCCGATGTCGGCGGCGACGCGCAGGTAGACGAGGTTGAAGCCTTGCAGGGAGACGGTGCCGAGTGCGTAGATGCCGAGGAGGGGCAACAGGACGCGCGCGGCGTGGCCTGTTGGGGCCTGCATGGTGGCGGCCCCGCGCGTGGGGGACGAGGCCGTGGCCCCCGTCCGGATTACCTGGGAGGGGATGGTGGTGACGCGGCAGGAAGGGGCTGTCGGTCGCGTTGAAACGAGGTATCGAAGGCTACGCACGGCGAATAGTTCACCATAAAGCATCGTTTTAGCAGTATTGCAGGAAACTGGTTTAACAATTAAGTCACACTTAACTGTTGGGAACTCGCCGAAACTCGCCACTCCAACGCTGTATGTTCGCTCTGTGACATGACACAATGAAGCATCCCTCACATAGGAGATCTCATGGCACGCGTCATCGTTGTCGGTTCCATCAATCATGATGTGACTGTCACCGTCAACCGTTTCCCCAAGCCCGGAGAAACACTCTCAGGATCCTCGCTGACCTACGGCCTCGGCGGAAAAGGAGCCAACCAGGCAGCAGCCGCCGCGCGCTCCGGCGTCCCCACAGTCTTCATCGGCGCCGTCGGGACCGACCTAGCAGGACACCGCCTGCGCACAGACCTCGCCGCCCACGGGGTGGACACCTCATACCTACGCGAAGTGGATTCCCCCTCGGGAACCGCACTTATCACCGTGTCTGCCAACGGAGAAAACACGATCATCCTGGACGCAGGCGCAAACCGCGCGGCAACAATCGAACCAGCCAAAGCCTCGTTATTCCCCACCCCCTCGGACATCGTCGTCCTCCAAGCGGAGATTCCCGCCGAAGCGAACGCCGCCGCTCTCGCATGGGCACACTCCTTCGGCGCGCGCGTCCTCCTCAACCTAGCACCCGTGCGCGCAAGCGACCCGACGACGCTCTCACGGGTAGACATCCTGGTCGTCAACGAATCCGAAGCAGGACTGACACTCGGCTTACCCGCACCCGCAACCCCGCTCGAAGCGATCGGCGCGGCGCAAGCCCTGCGCGGCATGGGTCCGCGCCACGTGGTCGTGACGCTGGGCAGCAAAGGCACAGCATGGGCATCGGGCGCGCAGGCCCAACACTCCCCAGCGATCACCCTCGGACAAACCGTAGACACCACGGGCGCGGGCGACGCGTTCGTCGGCGCACTAGCGGCGGCACTGACGCTCGGCAAACCCTTCAGCGAAGCCATAACAGACGGCATGCGGGCAGGAGCCACAGCCATCCTCGCACCAGGCGCAGCCTCCTCCTACGCGGCACTACCGACGATCACGCGCAACTAAGAACAACGAATTGCCCGGGAAGCGAACGCGACCGCGTGAGACACCACACGCCCGTACACTAGGGACATGGCCAGGGTTTTCTTCTTCGTCGTCATGCTTGCGCTCACCATCTACGCGGCCGCAGACTGGCACCGCACGCCCGAAGACGAGATGCCCGGCAAGCTCCCCAAACCGATCTGGCTACTCATCATCCTCTTCACAGCGACGATCGCGGCCATCGGCCCGATCGTATGGCTAGTTCTGCGCTGGGTGTCGCGCGCCGAAAAAACGCAGCAAAGCCGCCCAACCAAGCCCTCTCACCCCATCGCGCCCGACGACGACCCCGAGTTCCTCTTCCGCCTCGAACGCGACATCCAACGCAAGCGCCGCGAAGAAGAGCGGCGCAAGCGCGAGCAAGGCGAAGACAACGACGAACCCCCGGCCAGCTAAGCCAGACAGCCCGACGCGACCCGCGCGAATCCACGAAGCCTCAGCACCATCCAACCAGGCGCCGACGCGTCACCGACGAAGATCAGCCGCCGAATCACCTGGCGTCATGTCCTGAGCCAGAGCGACGAGGTCCGCCGCCGGTTCCACGTAGGAAGTTCCCACGAGCGTGGCGCCGGAGAAAATAAACGACGTGATAGACGCGAGCGAACAGTGCCGCGACTGAGGCGAGTGCGCCAAAGGCTGACCATTAATGAAACGCGTCAGCGTCACGATCGGATTCTGATGGGAAACGAGCAAAGCCTCGCGCCCCCTGGCCTCACGCAGCGCTGCAGACAGCGCGGCACTCATCCGAGACGCGACATCGCGATAAGGCTCCCCCCAGGAGGGACGCAACGGATTGCAGTAATACTTGTAGTACTTCGGGTTGGCCAGCATCGCGCGATTCGAATTAACTGCAAGCCCCTCAAAGACGTTATCCGATTCAATGAGGCGCGGATCGGTAGCAATGCTCAGACCATAGGCGGCGGCAGTCGGCGCCGCCGTCAACTGGGCACGCAGCAAGGGCGAAGAGATGACGCGGGCAATATCCGCCCCCGAATCCACCAGATAAGCAGCACCGCGAGCCGCCATCTGATACCCCAGCTCCGTCAGCCCAAAACCAGGCAGCCTGCCGTACAGAACGCCGGTGGGATTGTCCACTTCTCCGTGACGCATGACGTGAATGATGGTGCGGTCCATAACAGACAAGTATAGGGGTCCACAGACACGAGAGGCCCGGCCATCTGGCCGGGCCTCCACTCGCTCACTTCTTATTGCGACGCTGGTGACGCGTCTTACGCAGGAGCTTGCGGTGCTTCTTCTTCGCCATGCGCTTGCGGCGCTTCTTGATGACGGAGCCCATGGGGTTCCTCCCTCGTAGTGTGGGCGGCAGAGGTACTACCGCTGATTGATGATGGGTGCCCGGAGCGGGCACATCGTGCCTATACTACCCGCCAATGACGCGAGACTGGCCACCGGAGTGATCCGCCATACCTGCCTGAATCATCTGAGCGACCGCAGCCTCTGGGACCCGGAAGCTCTTCCCGACGCGAATCGCGGGCATTTCCCCACTGTGAATCAACCGGTACACAGTCATTTTAGAGACGCGCATGATGTCCGCCACTTCCGTGACGGTCATAAAGCGCGGCGCCGACTGCTGTTCCATTAATGACTCCCAGTATGCTCGCGAGGCGCGCTAAACCCGTTCGTTCACCGCTTACGTAGCCTCACGAAATATACTACTGCCCAACCACATGGAAACTGCAACTTTATCCACGTTTGTTGCAGAGTCGTTAAGGAGCAGTGATGGCACGGCCACGCAAACGACACACCAGGCGGCCCAAGCCCCCTCGCCTACGCACCGAACCCAGCGCCACACGCTCCCTCATACGGAAACGATCCACGGCCTCGTCCCCTACGATTTCAGCTGAAAGCCTGAGTCCGCAGCCTTCCCCCATCGTTCGCCAGGTCCCCGGCGGCCCCAGCGGCCCACACCCGCAAGTCCCCACATCACACATCCAACGAATCCGCGCATGGCTCTCGAAGCAGGCACGCTACTCACCCGCCCGACTCGCCCTGAGCACCTTCGCGCTCATCATCGGGGTCATCACCCTCCTGCTCATGGCGCCCATCGCGTCCGCGACCGACACGTCCGCGCCCTTCGTCGACGTTCTCTTCACCGCCGTCTCCGCCGTCTGCGTGACAGGTCTCACAACAGTTGATACTGCGACCTACTGGTCCCCCTTCGGGCAGGCCGTCATCGCCGCCGGCATCGTCGTCGGCGGCCTCGGCGTCATGACACTCGCATCGATCCTCGGCTTCGCCGTCTCCCGACACCTCGGCCTCACCCAGCGCATGCTGGCCACGCAGGAAACCGGAACCGGGGCCATGGGCCAGATCTCCACGCTACTCAAAGCCGTCATCGCGACCTCACTGAGCATGCAAGCACTCCTAGCCATCATGTTCGCGCCACGCTTCCTCACGATGGGCATCAACCCCGCGCGCGCCATCTGGGACGCAGTCTTCATGGCGATCTCCGTATTCAACAACGCGGGCTTCGTAATCCTACCCGAAGGACTCACCCCACACGTCACCGACTGGTGGATACTGATCCCCATCATCCTGGGAACAACCGTGGGCGCAATCGGCTTCCCCGTCATCATGGACGTCTCCAAGAACCTACGCAGCCCGCGCCGGTGGCGCTTACACACGAAACTGACGCTGTCCACCTACCTGATCCTCGCCTTCATCGGCGCCCTCACCCTGGCACTGACCGAATGGCACAATCCTGCGACGTTGGGAGCCATCGACACCCCGTCAAAAATCCTCAACGCCATGCTCGCCGGCGTCAACTCGCGATCCTCTGGCCTGTCCGCCCTCGACGTGGGCGCGATGCACTCTCAGACCCACTTCATTCAGGACATACTCATGATGATCGGCGGAGGCTCCGCCTCCACCGCGGGCGGCGTGAAGGTAACGACCTTCGCTGTACTGGTCCTGGCCGTCATCGCCGAAGCCCGAGGCGACCGCGACATCGAGACGTTCGGGCGACGCATCCCCACCTCAACCGTGCGTCTGGCGGTCGCCGTCTCCCTGCTAGGCCTCGCGATGGTAGCCATGTCCGTCGTCCTCCTCATGTCAATGACAGACCATTCCCTCGACATCATCCTATTCGAAACCGTCTCCGCATTCGCCACGGTCGGCCTGTCCACAGGCATCACACCCAACCTGCCGGTGGCCGCAAAGTACGTGCTCATCGCTCTCATGTTCGCGGGACGCACCGGGTCGATGACCGTCGCAGCCGCACTCGCACTACGCGAACGTTCCCGCGTCATCCGCATGCCTGAAGAACAACCGATCATCGGCTAAGGCACACCGCTCCCGGGCCGCTTCCAAAGAGCGAAACGACTTTTATCGCGCCTTCCCCTCTGCTAGTCTGTGCCTCACCTGGGCATGCCCGCGCAAAGGAGACACATCATGGAGGACAACCGCCTCGACATCACACGAGCACAATGGAAGGGATGGATTGATCTCATTACGCGCGACGGAGATGGGATCGTCGCGCAGCTCAACAGTGCCGCCGCGGAAATTAAGGCCGCGGCAGACGGCCAAACATCGGAAAAATGGAGCAGCCTGCAGGGTCCCGCGACCTTCGGTAGAACCTACAAGGAATACCTCAACGCCGAATACAAGGCCCTGACGCAAATGGCTCAGAACGCCTCCGATGTCGCCCAGCACCTGGACACCGCCCTCCAGCAGATCTCCAACACCGACTCCGTCTCGGAAACACAACTGAACACAACGATCGCCGGCCTCACGACGTCCCTTTCTGGAATCGACGCCGTCTACGAGTCAGAGGAGTCGAAAGCGTACTGGAAGCAATATCCAGGAGATGTTCTGTCCGCAAATAGAAGGCGGCCCCCACGCTACTAAGCGAACCCGCGAAGCCACTACAGCTACCGGCACACAGGAGGAGATTCATGACAAAGACAACGCTGCTGCGCACGCTGGCATGCGTGGTCGGGGTGCTCGCCTGCGTCACTGGTGTCGCCTCACCCAGTAACGCAGCACGTACGCCCGTTCCTGTTCCCTCGGCCCCCGTCAGCAACGCGCCTGACACGCCCCTCTTACCGGGTCGCGAGGTCAAGATCACTGCGTCCCTGACGTACGGCGCCAGCGATGACCTCGGAGATTTCGTCAGCGTTAGCAAACTGGGCATGACCCTGGTGAGTATCTATCCGAGTTCCGAGATCACCATGGACGAATGCAAAACGCTGACAGACACCTTCTGGTCGGGAAGCGCTCCCAACTACCACAGCACAGCTGAGTACCAGAGCGGCATTTGCACCCTCACTGCCGACTACGCCTACGATGCACGCCACGCCTTCTATTCTCTCGACGAGGACGGACGATTCCAGGCGCGCGCGCCCATGGAATACCTGAACCAGATCGCCTCCGCCTTCGAAACCGCACACTTCACGCGATTCGAATATCGGCTGACGGATATAAGGAACGCCCAGTGCAACGCCAGCCCGTCCTATTCGGAGCTCGACAAGCTTCTGATTGACAACGTCCACATGACAACCTGCGTGTGGAACACCGAAGAGGGGGCCACCATCCCCACCACGGATGACCCCCTCGTCGAGGCCGATGCCGAACAAGCCTTTTATGAGTCCGAAGACGGCACCGTCGGCCCGTTCACCGACCTGACGCTCCCCGTCAACCCCTTCACTCT